>JAEUUR010000592.1 GCA_016787465.1 Saprospiraceae bacterium
GACAACCCGATTTTTAGTCGTTTTTCAGCTGTTTCACTTACGAACTCTAACCTGAAATCGGTGGTAACCGGTGATTGCATCAACGTCAAAAAAGGATATGCGAGGGTGGAAAATTGCGAATTTGAAGGCGGTTTTGAGCCTGATATGGATGCCATCGATTACGACGGCGTCGTGGGTGGCATTGTGCGAAACAATGTCATTCATGGATTCCGGGGCGACAATTGCGACGGGCTTGACATCGGGGAAGCCTGCGAAAACCTGCTCATTGAAAACAACCTCATCTTTCATTGTTTTGATAAGGGCATTTCTGTCGGGCAACAATCATCGGCAACCATACGCAATAACACGATCGCTTATACTTCGTATGGCATTGCCCTGAAGGATCAAAGTCCGGTGATCATCGATCATTGTACCCTTTATGGAAACCAAAAAGGAATTGCGGCTTATGAGAAAAACCCGGGCCATTTGGGAGGAATCGGCGTTGTTTCGAATTGTATTGTTTCTAACGCCTTGCTGTTTTCTTACGAGGCGGATACTTATTCAGAATTGGACATTATCCATTGTATTTCGGATCCCGATACCGTATCCGGCACAGGCAATTTGAGCGCCGATCCGAGGTTTGTTGATCCGGAGCGGTACAACTTTCTTTTAACGCCGGGGTCGCCGGCAATTAGCGCGGGCATCAATGGCGTCAACATAGGCGCTGAATCGACCCTTGCATTCACTATTCAGCCTGAATTGATGATCGCTGAAATATTATACAACGACACACTGAGCACCAAAGGTGAGTTTATAGAGATACTGAATGATGGTTTGTTGTCCGTCAATCTGAATGGGTACACACTTGCAAATGCGATTGATTTTCGGTTCCCTTCCGGCGCCATCATTGCGCCTGGCGAACGTATTGTGGTAGCGGAAGATGCGACCCAGTTTGGAGGCAATATTCAAGTTTTTGAATGGACTGACGGAAAGTTGAAAAATGAAGGAGAAAGCATCCTCCTGTATGATGGCGCTGGCTTGCTGGTGGATTGGGTTCGTTACGACAACCACGCACCCTGGCCGGAATCGTCTGAGCTGAATGGAAAGTCAATTGAATTACGCGGGCCACAGCTCGACAACCACCTGGCTACCAGTTGGCAGGCAAGTAACGGTGTTGGGGGCACGCCCGGTTTTGATCCTGCACATGTTGGCGTTTATGCGCCACAAAATCAAGTACAATTTGAAGTTTCCCCTAATCCAAACAACGGTGTATTTTATATCGATGTGAAGGATTACACTTCGGTGAGCGTTCGGGTTTGCGATTTGAGCGGCAAAATCATATTGCCTGACCGTCAGGTGGTTTCCGGTCATCCTGTTCAATTGGAAGTATTGGCGCCGGGCAGTTATTTGTTATATCTGACAAATAAACACCTGAACTTACCTTTTGTCAAATTGATCCAGGTTATACCTTAAGTTGTACCTGTTTTACCGCCAAACGTTTGATCAGAAAAAGGATCGAAATGAGTATGCTTGAAAAGAATAATATCCATTTACTACTTGTACATATGCAGGATAACCAGGCTGTTTGCTCATCGAATACCGGATATTTCAACAACAAAATTGAAATAAATACATTTTCAATCCAATCAATCAGGGTAACCGCCACCCCTAAAACATAAAACCGCTCTGCTCCGCTGAAAACCAACAAATTGGCCAGGAAGAAACCTCCAACCAATGGAAAAATCAAATCGGCCGACCATTGAGCGATGATGTATAAATGGATTCCTTCCGGGCCATAGGATTGTAACATGTAAAAAACCCTGGCAGGCGTGTAATAATACTCAAGATCAATCACCCCTACCCCGCCCGACAACGATTTAATGTCGGATTCAATAGCCGGCAAGATACCTGCGGCAAAGGAGAGGAACAAGCCGAATAACAACAGCACATTTTTCAACTTCGCCATATTGAGTAAAAAAAGAGGTGGTAGTGGTAGACGCATAGATCGAATCCTCCGTAATATTTGCTCAAAGATGAGGCTTCATTTCCCACACCAGCAATGGCCTTCTCACCAAAAAGTGTAAAAAAGTGTAAAAATTGCCGGTTCTTAGAGCCTGTATCAACACTTATTCAGGTTAATTGGCGATTTTTGCAATGGTTTCAAAGCATTAAAATCTTTAATTTGCAAATCCCATGTCCCATCTTTTACTTGTTGACGACGACATCATGTTGAGCCCGCTTACCAGGGAATACCTGGAAGCAAAAGGGTATTCGGTTACGTTGCGACACAGTGGCGATGAAGGGCTGGCCGCATTTAAACTTGGTCAGTTCGATGCCTGCATTCTGGATGTCAAAATGCCATTGAAAGACGGATTTGCATTGGCGGAAGACATCCGGCAAATCGACCCGCTAATGCCCATTTTGTTTTTGACGGGCGCTGTTCAAAAAGAAGAGCGTATCCGCGGATTATCTATTGGGGCTGACGACTATATCACCAAACCCTTCAGCATGGAGGAATTGTATTTGCGGGTAAGAAACACCTTGAGCCGCAGTCAGGCTCAGCAAAAAAAATCGGAATCGGCAGTGTTTGAAGTGGGGAAATACCGCTATCACGCGGGTACACGCGAGTTGCACGGAGGAACTGAAGTGGTAAAACTCACGGCGATCGAAGCAAAATTGCTACAACTGTTTTGTGAAAGCGAGAATGGCATCATTCGTCGCGATATTGCGCTGCAACGTATTTGGGGTGATGAAGACATGCTTAAGGGACGCAGCCTGAATGTGTACGTCAGCAAATTACGTACCTTTTTATCGGAAGATCAGGCTATCGAAATCCTGAATGTACATGGGGAAGGATACCAAATGGTTGTTCGGAGATAGGCCATCAAACATCCAAAATCTATATCAACAATCTATTATTCATGTATTGAATCCTGAGGATATCGTGCTGTATTTTTCACTAGTGCGTTAAGCCAGGCCATTTAACTGTTCCAGAATAGCAGTGCTGCGTTCCGCTGATGCAGGGTTGTTTTCCAGTAGTTGCAATTCATCGGCGAGTTGATCCAAACCCAGGTAACGACACTGGCTTTTAATGGTATGGGCCAGGTTAGATGCAGTTTCCCAATCCTTCATATCCATGGCATTTTTCAAGATTGATGTTTGTTCCGGAAGTTTTTCAAGAAACATCTGGACGAACCGCTGAGCCGCTTCTTCACTACCCAGCAATTCTACAAGTCGTTGCGTGTTTATTTTCATACCTTATTGTTTGAATCGTTGAACTTGAGGTCCTGGTTTAAAGTTTGGTGTATGGTTTTTAGGAGGAGATGAATGTCGATGGGCTTCGTTACCCAGGCGTTCATACCAGCGGAGCGGCATTTTTCCAATTCATCAGGCACTGCATTCGCGGTAAGCGCCACTACCGGTAAAGCCATTCGATGCGGCAGCAGCTTGAGAAGTCGTGTTGCCTCCAGGCCGTCCATTACCGGCATTTTTAAATCCATCAAAACCAAATCGTAAGGGGTATCGGTTTCAAGTTTTTCGAGTGCGATTTGCCCATTCTCTGCCAGGTCGACTTGTACGCCCGGCAGGTTTTTTTTCAACAATTCGATGGCAAGCATCTGGTTGAAATAAGTATCTTCCACCAACAATAGTTTAAGTCCTTCGGGTAAGGAGGCGGGGGTACTTTCCGGAGTTTCAGGAGTAGGCTGGTTTTCTGCTTGATCAAAAGGTAACCAGAAACTAACGATGGTGCCGTTATTTTCTTCGCTATCCAATTCGATGCGTCCGCCTTGTTGTTCAATCATTTCTTTGGTAATACTCAACCCCAACCCGGAGCCTCCATACAACACTGAAATTTGATCGTCTGCCTGTCGAAAACTTTCAAAAACGTGGTCAATTTGATCTCGGGGAATGCCTATTCCTGTGTCCGACACCTGGAATTTCAAATAAACCGGGTTATGAAACTGAATATTATTTCTGGAGAATGAATACGCAGGTATCGATTCAACGGCCACCTCCAGGCGTACCTCGCCTGCATTGGTGAATTTGATGGCATTGCCCAGCAAATTGGTTAGAACCTGGTTTAATCGAACGCCATCACCGATGAGTTGAACAGGTGTATCCGGGTTGATAAGAATGTCAAAAACAAGGCCTTTTTCATTGGCTTTAAATCCGAGGGTATATTTCAGGTGAAGCAAAATTACATCCAGTTCGAATGGTTTTTGTTTAAAACTGAATTTCCCGGATTCAATTTTAGCCTGGTCAAGCACGTCATTGATGATCACCAGGAGGTTTTCGGAACTTTGTCTGATCGCTTCAGCATATTCCGCTTCTTTTTCGGGCAGTTGTTTATCCGTCAACAAACGGCTCATACCCAAAATGGCATTCATGGGAGTGCGTATTTCATGGCTCATATTGGCCAGGAATCTTGTTTTGTACACAGCATTTTGGATGGCCAGCTCCTTTTGTTGTTCCAAATGCCGTTGTTTTTCCTTGTATAGCCAAATCAAATACGCGATGGTGCCTGCGATGGCCAACAACAGAAATTTGAACCAGGATGTTTGCCACCATGCCGGAGCAATGGCTATTTGTAACACCAGCGGTTGTACGTCGCTACCCACCACCCGCACCGAAAATGTATAGGCCCCGGCCGGAACATTTGAAAACACAGCTTCTCGAGAGGTTCCTTTAAACTCCCATGCTGTTTTGGAGCCCTGCGGCTCCAACTTACATTCATATTGAAGTTCCCGGGCGCGCGCTGTTTGGACACCTGCCCACTCGATGGTGAAGTTGTTTTGTTCATTGGCAAGCTGGATCAATTTAAGCGCCTCCGGGTTTGCTTCCTGTTGCAGTTTGCCCACAGTAATTTTGAAACGGGTTAACAGGACGGAAGCTACCGGTCGGGCCAAATTGGTTTGATGGGGGTCGAGCGAAAGGATTCCTCGTACGCCTGCGAACAACAATCGACCGTCGCGCAGTTCGCATTTTCCGCGGGTCCAGGTTGCCGTTTGAAAATCGGCAGCCGTATTAAGCACGGAAATTTGTTTGGTTTCAGCATCGCGCCGCAGGATTTGTTCCGGGCTGACAATCCAGGCATGCCCACTATTGTCGAATAAAACTGTTGAAGCCAGGTTATCGGTCAGGTCGTTGTTTCGAGTAAGGTTGAAAATGTTGAAAGAAATGGGATCGACAATGGAAATGCCGCCGGTAGTGGTTACCCAAACTTCGTGTTGGGGTGAAAGAATAATATCCAGCACTTCATTGTTCACCAGGCGGTGAGGCGGCAGCGAATCCGAGTTAAAAAAGCGCGTCATGCCCGTTTTTTTATCAAAACGGCATAAATTATACTCCAAATCAAGCCACAATGCACCCATGCCGTCGTCGATCAAATTAGCTACATCATTTATTTGTCCGGGGTCTTGGGCTAACGAAAAGGAGGCCATACTCCCGGCTCTTCGGTCGTATTTCAGCACCCCATTTGGCGTTGCGAACCACCAAATAAGCGGGTCATTCGCGTCTTCCTCCATGTTGTTAATTCGACCCGGTGGCGCCGGAGTTTTCACTCGATAAAAAGTGCGGGAGGATGGTTCCCATTGGAACAAATTGCCGGCAATGGCTATAATCGTTCCGTTTGAAGTGGTACAAAAATCCCAGGGCAATATTTTACGTCCTTCAATCAAAATTTCTTGCGGCGGCAACCCCAATTTTTCAAAATAGAACAACCCGCTTACTGTTCGGACAAGAATTCCGCCTTTGACATCTTCTGCTATCCGTACGATTGAATTGACCCTGGCGTTCGGCTTTTCCGTATCAATTGACCACAGTTTCATGGCTTGCGGCAGCAAATTCATCCTGAGCAATTCATAGGCGCCCCCTACCCAGAGGTTTCCGAATTGATCGTGGGCCAGGCTAAAAACTACATCATGGGCAAGACTTCCAGGGTCGAATGGATTGTTTTTAAAAACCGTCATGCCACCTTCCGAATAGTTCCATCGCAGCAATCCATGACCATTATAACCAACCCACAAAACGCCATTGGGCGCCTCCAGTAACGCATTGACTCGTCGGTGAGCCAAGGAGTCGGGTAAAGGAATTCTTGAAATTTTGTGATGTTGGCGGTCGAAATAATACAGGCCGGAATGTGCGCCAACTATACAATTACCTTGTTTTGTTTCCAACAATGAGGTAATTACGCCCGGTTTTTCATTCAATACCAAAAGTTCAAACGCCTGGAGATTCTTGTCAAACCGATAGATGCCGGAGGCTCCGCCGGCCCACAAGTTACCTTGTGAATCTTCAAAAAAAGTTTCAATCGGCCTGGCGACTTTGGTTCCTTGTTGGTAGGCAGCAAGAATGATCAATGATTGGTTTATTTCGTCAAATCGCATGAAAGCCCGGTCTGTTCCAAACCAGATATCCCCGCGTTTGTCTTCATATATTTCCTTGACCAACCCAATAGAATCCACAAAACTTTTAAATCGTTTTACTTTGCCGGTATTCCTGTCCAGGCAATTCAATCCGACAATCGAACTAATCCAAACTCGTTTTTTTGAATCGACGAGCAGGCATTTTATACGATCGTTGTCAAGGCTGAATGGATCGTCGCAATTGGTCAGATACCGATGGTTTTCGTAGCCATCGTAACAAAACACTCCCCTACCGTGGGTACTGTACCATACCCGCCCGTATTCGTCGGTGTCGATGCTGTAAATGTTAGGAACAATTTCCATTTTATTCACCGACTCGAAAATGTACCGTTGCCCCTGCCCCAACATGCAGAAACTCAAGGCAAGGCACATCCCCAACGAGGATGCGCTCATCAGCCATGAGTTTCTGTTATAAATTGGAAAGAGCCTCATCGTTTGATTTCATGCAAATAAAGGCAAAAGATAAGCGATATCAGCGCAATACCCATGTAAATCCTGCTTGCCCCCTGAATTCATTAAATTTTCCTCTGAAACTGGATGTGCTTTTGATCCAGTGAAACCCGAAGGTTAAACTGAGTTTCTCCTGTGCAAGCCAAGTACCCATCAATCCGGCATTCAAGACAGCGCCATCCTGCTCTCCATTTAACCTTGCCAGGTTGTAGTTGCCATTCAGGTTCAGGTTCAGTTTATCTTTTACCAAACTTTTACCCACACCGAATAAAAGGCCATAATTCGCCGTATTGGTTTCGCCCAGCCGCACATCGTTGTAGTTGAATCCGGCATTGATGTTGAATTTTATTTCGGTGAATGATGCATTCCAGGAAAAAACGCCTACCCGTGCGTGCACATCGCCGTATTTTTCGGTTAACGGGTTTTCATCGTCAAGTACCTGATAGACACCGCTGAGAATAAAACTGTGAACAGCCGATGATTTGATGATGGTGAAACGGGGCGTAGCACTGAATTGGGTGGTCGATTGGGCTAATTTGATCGAATCGCTCAGTTCGAATGCCGTAGAGGTTTGGTTCATCCGGTAATTGGAGTACATCAGATCCAATCCGAATGCCGGGCTGGGATTGATGGAGATATTGCCGGAACCAATATTGCGCCAGGAAGTTTCGGCACGGTTGCCCAGCAGGTTGTTTCTTTGGACGCCGTAGGAACCAAACACCCTGACTTTCCCTTTACCAAGCATGAAATTGGGACTAACGGTGTAGTTTTCGATGTCGTTGTTGAAGAAGTAGGCGCCCATCGTGGCATACTCCGGGTCGATATGTTCGTAACTGAAGTTCAATCCGAAATTACGGCTTTGGTAGCCGGCGCTGGCTTTACCGGCAAAATTGAATCGGGTTGAAAAAGTGGGTTGCACCACATTTTCACTGCCATAATACGCGCCGTTTTGGAGCGAATCGAGCACAACCGGTTCGGAATGAATGTTACGGGTATAGGCGGATGCCGCACCATCGATGCACAGGATCAGTTTACGCCACAAGGTCGCTTTACCGGAAAGTCCTAAAACAAAATTCTCACCCGGCGTAATGCCCAAAGAATCTGGTATTTGAACGGAATTTGGATCGTCTTTGGCTTTAAATGCCATCAGATCGAGGTAGTTGGTTTGCGTGCCAATACCCACTTTTACACCGTAACCCATTCTTTTGTAAGTTGGTAAAAAGTACTCCTGGCCGGCATTGGTGGCAGCGGCGCGATGAAACCTGCCATACATTGCCGAGAATCGAAAAATGCCGGGAGTCAACTCCAATCCGCCGCCTAGAAAAGTGTGTCCGGCAAGGGTGTATGGAGAAAAATTGACGTTTCTCCATCCTGCATGCACTTTCACCCACTTCCAGGTTGGCGACACGCCAAATTGATTAAAAGTAGGGTACCGAATGTCCCGAATCTGGCGACCCAAGGTAAACGAAAAAGGCAGCTCGATGCCGTAAATATAGGCTGTCGGATTGCCCGAAATGCGCCAGGAATAGGCATCACTGCGGAACGGTACATCTCCTGAGTTAGCATAAAAATCGTTTCCAACATTCAATGCACCCGACCAACGGAAGGGCTGCTCCTTGGCAATTTGGGAAATCTCTTGCGCTTTTGTGAGCGTGCCCAAGGCGCATGTTAGCAGTGCGAAAAACCAGTATCTCATGTTGTAATGAATTTGCTTGTTGTACGGCACAAAGGTGGCGTGGAGGCCTGCGTCGATAGATAAACGGGCCATTAAGAAGGATTAAAAAAGGTAAAAAATTTGGATAGTTTTCCAAAAATTCCGATATTTATACCAGGGTTTGAATGGCTCTCTCACCTTCAAACCCTGATTTCTTACCACACTTAAACTTCTATTTTACATGAAAAACTGGCTGGCCCAACTAACCTTCGCTGTGGTATTATGCACAGCAGCTAACTCTATGTCCGCACAATCGATTGATGAAGACTATATCAATCATTTACTCGATTCAATCGAACAATCATTTCAATGGAAAACCGGCTCTGTGCCGCTTGGCGACGGAATGGCTACCCTCCAGGTGCCTGCCGGTTGGCGTTATCTGCCCTCTGATCAGAGTAATTTCGTACTTTCCGATTTGTGGGGAAATCCGCCCGGTGCGTCGCTTGGTATGTTGTTCCCGGAAAAAGTGAGTCCCCTCGACTCCAACACCTGGGCGTTCGACATCAATTTTGAATCAATCGGGTATGTAAAAGACGGCGATGCCGATGATTTTGACTACAAGGACATCCTGAAAAACCTGCAAAAAGAAGCTGAAGAGGTCAATCCGGAGCGCGTCAAACAAGGATATGATGCCGTGAAAATTGTCGGATGGGCTTCCGAGCCCTATTACGACAAACAAAAGAAAGTGCTGCACTGGGCCAAGGAGATTCAATTCGGGGAAGACGCTGCTGCCCCGCACACCCTCAATTATGATGTCCGTGTGTTAGGCCGAAAAGGTGTGCTTTCCATGAATGCGATCGGCGGTATGGACCGGGTTCAGGAAGTAAAATCGCAGGTTCCGGCTATTTTGAGCAGCGTTGCATTTAATGAAGGGCATCGGTATCAGGATTTTGATTCCAACATTGACGAAGTGGCGGCCTGGACGATCGGCGGCCTGGTAGCAGGTAAAGTATTGGCAAAGGCTGGCTTTTTTGCCATCATCCTGAAATTTATCAAACCGATTCTCATTGCGCTTGGGCTCGGCGGAGCAGCTGTTTGGCGCTTTATTACCGGCCGGAGAAAGCAAGAGGAGTTTCCGAACGACGGTCAATCATCATAAGGATCCATAAGGCCGCCTGGCGAATATCCCGGTTTTCTCCAAAATTGTGCGGGATTTACGCCTCCATCAAATTCATCGCTGTAGAGCATGTTTTTTTTGTCATCTAATTCAAGGGCGATTCTCAATTTGGTGGCAAAGCTTCCGGTCATTTCTGGCGCCGTAAAATTCCAGTATTTACCCGGCGCCAGAAATACCTGATGGTAACTGTTACCACACCAACTGGAGGGCAGGTACATGATGTTTTTCCATGCTCCATTTTTGTCCTTTGCCTGCAAGGTCATGTTCAACCGGCTATCTTGCGCCTCCAAAACCAAGGTGTCGGAAGTTGTATTTGCCAGTACAAAACCGAAGCCGCTGTGTGTTTTAAAAAATGGCTGCGTGATGTCTTTTTGCAGTTTGATTTGCATCTTTTTATCTTCCAACTCGGCGCCCTTGGCAACATCAATCGGCTGATTGCCTGAAGTACCCCAGCCTCCGTAGCCGGCGTAGCGCGCGTCGTGGGGCGATGCCGCATAAAAACATCCCCGCAGCATATAGTCGATGTTCATGGCCGGCAACTCGTCATTTTTTGGTTCTTTGGCTTGCCACACATATTTACCTTGCTCGTTGATATACCCCTTTCTTCCTTCTTCTTCCACCGCTATTAAACCACCGTGCAAAAAAGCGGAAGTTTCAATTTGATGGAATTTTGGGGCAACAAATATTTCTTTTCGCCAATTCCAAAAGCCATAACGAAAGTTGTAGTTTTCATGTTCAACACTGATATCTTCCTCTAACAGAATAACATCGCCAATGCGCTGATAATTGCGGATATCTGCTTCAAAAGCGGTTGGCTGAATCACAAATTGGCCGTCGCCATTGATCGCTCCAATCCCATTTTCAGTGATTACAAAAATCTTGTCGTCGGGCCATGCTATTTCAAATTCCACCGACCACTCTTCCACGCCCAAAACCTCTTCAAAGGGTGTTACATTTAATTTTTTTCCTCGAGCATCGGTTATAAACCATTGGTCAGACGCATCTTTTGCAAACCTGCGTTGCTTATAAATTTCAGAAATAAATTCAAACCCCAGTTTTTGAGCTTCCGCTTCTAATCTTTCCATCTGGTCCCAATGAGGATCTTTCCAGTCGTCGGTTTTTTGTTTTTCCTTTTTGAAAGGTTGTTTATTCCCTTTCGTATCCATCTCAAAGGGTTGATCCTCCAACCAAACTACGGCTTTGCCCTGGTTGAATGATTGCGCGAAGTCGAATTGCGGCTCGATCACAAACTTGCCTTGTAAATCAATAAATCCGAACAAACCATCCTTGCGCGCGGGCGCAAGGCCATCCGAAAACGGACCGGCGTGGTGAAATGCCGGTTGAATTTTCACAACGCCGTTTTTGTCGATGTATCCGTATTTCCCACGCTGCACAATCAGGTATAACTCCGGCGCTGTCGAATTCAATTGCGCATGAATCGCTTGTGCATAGGCGAATAAAAGGAAATTAAAAATTGCTTTTTGAAACATAACTATTTAGCGTTTTGAAAAGTGATATGCGCTTTGAGGGAATTAGGATGCTTCGATGCGTTTAAGTACATAATTGATTTTTATTTCCGCTTGTTTATTTGCTATTCAACGACAATGGGGGTTAATTAAGTGTAAAAGAGCACAAAAGGCAACGAATTTCTATTGTTAGTTATTGACCTTTGCAAATCCCAACGCTAAGTGTTTCAACACCAAATATCATTTTATTTACCATCCTGCTTTTGTTTTTATGAAAAATCACCCGCTGCTTGTTTCTGTACTACTTTTTTGCGCCTGGGCATTGCTTTCAAATACCCGGAATCCGAACAACCCGCCAGTTTCCCGTACTGGAGCACCCGGAGAAACAACTTGCCAAACTACGGGTTGCCATTCAGGCGGAACCTTCGAAGGCGTCGTTTCCATTTCAGGCGTACCCGATACGGTGGTTATGAACCAAAATTATACAGTTACCTTAACTAATACTTCCAATGCCGTTCGCGCTGGTTTTCAATTGACATGCCTCGACAGCCTGAATACGTACAAAGGCACCCTTACCAATGGTACAGGTACTTCGATCGGCACCAACAATTCCAACGGTCGGAAATACATACGCCAATCTTCCCCAAAGCTGCTCAATAGCGGCAGTGCATCCTGGACGTTTACCTGGAAAGCACCGGCAAGCGCAGCGGGGAACACCTGTAAATTTTACTTCGTAAGTCTGTGTGCTAATAACAACGGCGAAAAAGAAGGAGATAATGCACTAGCTTCTACCAAAACGGTCGTGCTCGCTCAACCGACTTCCTCTGTGGATCATATCGAAGAAGCGCGCAGCTGGGTTACTGTTCAGCATTTTTCACCAAGCAACACACTGAATGTGCGGTTGTTAAACGCAAACAAAGGCCAAATCGCTGTGTTCGACCTGAATGGTCGTTTGATGATGGAATCGGCGTTAACCTCTGACAGTCAGGTAAGTACCGCTGAATTGACCGCCGGGATTTATGTAGCCAGAATCCGTGCGGCTGGGCGTACGACCACGTACAAATTCGTTCGGTAAAACCAATTTCACTGGTTGCTCTCCAGATAAGCCGCCAAAGTATCCACCACCAGCGGCCAGGCGCTTTTTACAGCCTGGTAGTACCATTCCCAATCGGCGCCGGCATTTTCGGGGTAAGGTCCTTGCCGTACAGTGACGTGGCTCCCCTTTTCCGTTTTTTCAATGGAAACTTTTAGTACCTGCCCGCCTAAAAATGGTCGATCAGGATTCAGGTAAATATAGCTACCCACCACGAAGCCTCGTTCGGGATCGAATGTTTTAAAAACGCCGGAAGAGACGTATTTAATGCCGTGTTCTGAAATATGCCACCCAAGGGTGTAAGAGCCTCCTTTTTTGGGTTCAATTAAACAGCGTTCAACGCCCCACCAATCGCGAAGCATTTCTGGGTGGGTAAAAGCCTCCATGACTTTGGCAGGAGGTACGGCGATTTGAATGGTTGTTTCGACGAATCGGCTCATGATGTGTATTTTTCAAGCATTGACTACCAAGCCAAGGGATACATCCCGATTACGAAGGTCTAAACCACCTTCGCAGATCGATTTCAGATTGGCTAGGTAAAACGTCCAACCTTTCTGACATTCAATGAAAAAATGCCTGCGATCGCTCTCCTCTTTTTGCGGCATTTGTTGTGTTAAAGTACAACAGACCAAGCCATTGTCTTGCTTTTTGAGCTCGATTGTTACGATACATCCACCGCTGAAACCGAATTTAAAAACCGCTTGACCATCGGCCTCCAGCACTTCATTTTGCTCTGCCACGGAATCGTCGTAACCATACCAAAGCCAGGTATAATGATCGCCAGGGGCCACGAACTCATTTGGTTTCCTCACAACGCCGTTGTCATCTGTATAGCCGGCTTTTCTCAGAAACCAACTTTCGATTCCTGCAGGCGTAGCCCATGCCTGGTAGAGGACAGGCAAGTCAGTTTTGATGTGAATTCTAAGGATGAAGTCTGAAAATAACATGGCGCAGAAGAATTTGCTTTTATTCGGAGTCGTGTCATATGAATCAATCCGTTTGTGCGGTCATCATAGCCCGTTGTCGCTTCCAATCTTCCTTTTTAACAAAAGTAATGGGTACGAACTCGTCGGTTGGCGCGCCAATATAGTAAAGCATCCAGTCTTCATTTCCATATTCGTTGAGCATATTCCGGATACAATCCGCCCGGTCGATACTCGGGATTTTACAATCGGCCCAATAAAACAGTTCTACCTTGTAATGCAGTTGCTGTTTCTGACCGTTGATAGTCACTTCAATTTCTATTTCTTGTTTTCCGGGAAGCGACGGGATAGGAATAGCGATGTGTGGCATGGTGTAAAATTTTTTTAGCAAAAGAATTTTTGAACGAATTAGAAAGTGTACCAATTTGCATGCCTGGAGTCTAATATATTGATTTATAGAATTTTAAGAATAATCGCTTCATGATCAACAGTTCGTTTTCGGACAACTTACCCATAATTCGGACAGCAATTTTTCTAAACGAACAGGAATTGTGGTATTCAAAACAAGCAAAGGAAACCACCAAAAGAAACGTTCATCCTGTAAAAACCGGATTTCATTTACTCTAAGGCAGTATTCAAAAAGTCTACGTGTTAAAATACCCTGGAAATTTGGCGACCAAATATCTTCACTCTACTTTTAGCATAACATTCTTCATTTTTTCACCTTTTAATATTGAAAATCATGTCCAAACCGTTAAATCCAACATCTATTTCTCTATTTCTCTATTTCTCTATTTTCCTACTCTTCTCCAATTTTATTGCAGCTCAAGGAACATTTTTCAGTACGACTGCCCAAACAAAAAACGATCTGAATCCTGTCCAAATATTAAGGTACGAGAAATCTGAGTTTTCTGGTGTAACAGGTGCGATTTACTTTATTCAAGTTAATGATTTTTCCCAGCAAGTTGCGGATCAGGAACTCGAAATCCAGGTGCCTGGCGATGCACACGTTTATAAATACCATGCAAGGTACGTTTGGTCTCCCTCACCGGTTGACATCACTTGGTACGGCGACCTCACAGATTCACTCGGTTATGCATCTCTTCAATTCAAAGAAGGTGAATTATCGGGATATTTCAATATGAATGAAAGAGATTTTTTTATCCAACCCTTAGGAGACGATGACTATATTCTTGTTGAATTAGAAGAAGAAGACGCCGCAATATGCGGTTATAATTCCCCCGACCATCCAACAGGAATCAACGATATTCAAACCTCCCAGGTTGCTTTGGATCGAGGGGAAAATTGTGATGTAAAGGTTTTAGTACTTTATACAGATAATGCTGAAGAAAAAATTGATAACATTTCCACGTTTATTTCAGGGCTAATCGCACAATCGAATCAGGCATTACGAAACAGCGGGATTACTGCTTCTGAGTTGACCTTTGTGCTGGCCGGAAAAGGCTTGCTTGCTGACTTTGTAGAAAGTGGTATTATTTCTACTGACTTAACTACATTGAGAACTAGTTCAACTGTCGCGAACCTTCGTAATTATTATTATGCCGATTGTGTCATGTTGCTCACCGATGGGGATTACAGTTCCAATGAAGGAACAATTTACGGATTTACTCCGACCTGTAATCAGGATGATACCAAAGCCTTTTCCATTGTAGAAGCCTATGCAGCATCTTCAAGAATGACGTTTGTGCATGAACTTGCCCATCAATTTGGCTGTAAACACAGTCCTGGGAATAACAATGGGGATTGCGAACCCAATTTTGAACGGCCTCATTGGTTTCATTGCGGAGGAAGAGATAGATATACCATAATGGAAGCAGGCGTCAAGAAGAAACAAAGGATACCGCATTTTTCGAACCCTGAAATATCTTATCATGAACACCCAACCGGTACGCATGCCAATTCATCAGGGAGTGTAGAAAGAGACAATGCCAGACAACTTCGCGAACAGGCTTGTACCATTGGAAATTATCGGGTTTCTAATGATTTAAAGGCTAATATTTATGGAGACGATCATTGGTGTGTCTCTTCTCTTGGTATCCCGATTCCACTTGTAGCCCAAGTTTCCGGTGGAGGCCCTGGCCCTTATACGTATTTGTGGCAAATCAGCAATGATGGAATCAATTATGACCCGACTCCGCTGAGTACTACTGCCAATGCAATCGTTCCTATGCCAACCACGCTTGAGGCAGGCGACGTAGTATTTGTCAAATTTACTGTCGTTTCAGGAACTGGACAAATGTATGTCACCTATTGGGATATCCGCGTTTTGCCGCTGGAAAGTCCGGATTGTGATGGCGGATGGGAAGGCCCGGCACTTCATGTCGATCCCGACAATATCTCATTCCTATTTTCGATAAACCCTAATCCTATCCACAACTATTTTGACATTGTCGTTCTCGAACCAGGGCAAATAGTTGATTTTTCAATGGAATTATACTCCATGCTGGGTCAATTATACATCCGGCAAACTTTTGATTCACGTCCGGAAAATCGCACAAGTTATAGGCTTGATACAGATCATTTGCCCGATGGAACCTACCTTTTGCGAATCAAGTCAAAGGGTATATATGAAAGCCACAAACTCGTGATCACTCATTAATATTAAAGACCATGCATTACGCTAAAATATTGTTACCGTTACTGGCTGTCATTGTCTTTGTTTTTTGCAAGAAAGACGATTATTATTGGGGTACAGTTACCTGCCAAAAAAATGGGGTTCCTTGGCCTGGTCATATCAGAGCCACAATCAGTACGATTTCCGATTACAAAATTAATATTGTCATGAATACCCTTGATGAGGAAGGTAATGAACTTGAGACTCTCGTTTTTTTTAAAGTACCTATGTTAAAGGGTAAATATAGTTTATCATATACCATCAATCAGCCACCAGATGATTCATTGATAGGGTGTGATTACGCTAATGGCTATCTGGATCAATTGTACGACAGCTATTTGTTGGCACAACAGGATTCGAGCAGTTACCTTGAGATTACGGAGTATAACGACAAAAAGCAGGAGATAAAAGGTCGATTTAATTTAATTGTCTGGCCCGATATAAAAGGGAGCTTGAATGCTCCCGACAGCATCGTTTTCGCCAATGGAGAATTTCATACAAAGATAATCGACCGATAAAAGCATTCATTTCAACAAGCGACCAACAGCCTCTTCAGATTAATGAAGGGGCTTCTTTTTTCTCGATTTACGGTATTGGAGCGCAAACAGGTTGCCCATGTCCGAAATCGCACAAATTCGTTCACCCCCGGACAAATCCAAACTAACAGCACAAGTACAACTAATTGACTATCAAAATTTTAAAATTTCGGCATAAACTTCGCAAACCGTACTCCGGGCAACAACTATTATTCAGCTATGATCAAAAATTATATCAAACTGGCCCTTCGCAACCTGTGGCATCAACGCATGTACGCCACTTTGAACATCGTAGGGTTGGCCGTTGGTTTGGCTGCCGGCATATTCGTATTATTGTGGGTGGCCGACGAACTTCGTTTCAACAAGTTCAACACCAACCTGCCAAACATCCATTACATCCTTCAAAATCAAACCCAGGGCGGGGTCACTTATACATTCGAATCAACGCCTGGCCCGCTGGCTGCCGCCTTGCGCGCAGAAATGCCGGAGGTACAGCACGTAAGCAGGGCATCTTGGAACGGCCGCCACCTGGTTCAGCATGGATCAAATGCTTTTTACGAACGCGGCATGTACGCCGAGCCCGATTTCTTCCGGATTTTTACGCACAAGGCTGTTCAAGGCGATCCGGTTACCGCGTTAAATGACGCCGACGCGGTGGTTATCACCCAACGCACTGCCAATAAATTGTTCGGCAATGAAGATCCATTGAACAAAATAATCAGGCACGACAACCGCCGGGATTTGCGCGTGGCCGCTGTGATCGAAGACGTTCCGTTTCACAGCAGCCTCTATTTTGACGTCGTGTTGCCGTTCAGGATTTATGAACAAAACAATCAGGGATGGATCAACAGTTGGAACGACAATTCACTTCCGACCTGGGTTTCCCTGCATGAAGGTGCTGACCTGCAGGCCCTGAATAGCAAACTTGAAAATTTCATCCAAGGCAAAGAACCCGATTCCGATTCCCACATTTTCGCCTACCCCTGGTCGAAATGGCGCCTTGAAAACAAATTCGAAGCGGGAAGACCAGATGGCGGGCGCATTACGCTCTTAAAAAGCCTGGGATGGATTGGCATTTTTGTACTCTTGCTTGCTTGTATTAATTTTATGAACCTGGCCACTGCCCGCAGCGAAAGGCGCGCGCGTGAGGTGGGTGTACGCAAGGTCATGGGTGCGCACAGGGGCCTGTTGATCGGTCAGTTTTTGAGCGAAGCGGTGGTCATGTCCATGTTGGGGCTGGCACTGTCTATCTTGTTGGTGTGGCTGGGACTTCCGGGTTTCAATGCCACCTTTGAAAAAAACATTGCATTGAGCGATTCAACCTGGCCGGTTTGGGCAGGTATTTTAGCTATTGGATTGTGTACAGGGCTGGTTGCAGGCAGTTATCCGGCATTTTTCCTAAGCAAATTCGAGCCGGTGGTCGTCTTGAAAAACCTCATTTTTAAAGGGAAAAACAGCAACTGGCTACGGAAATCACTGGTTACATTTCAATTTATAGTTTCCATAGCACTGATAATCTGCACCTTGGTGCTCAACCGCCAGATTCAGCACGGACAAAACCGCCCAATCGGCTACGACACGAACAACCTCATCCAAATTCCTGCCCGTGGCGACATGGGTGAAAGATTTGACTTGTTTCAATCAGAATTGACCAATATCCCAAACATTACTTCGGTGAGTGCAGGAAGAGACAACCTGATCAACTTTGGCAGCAATACCAGCGGCATCCAGTGGCCAGGCAAAACCGACGATCAGGATTTCCTCGTCACACTTGCCTGGGTGCGCCCGAAGTGGATCAATACCATCGGGGCAAAATTGTTGGAAGGGCGCGAATTCATAGCCAATTCCCCTTCCGATGAATTAGGTTGTTTAGTCAACCTGGCCGCCGTGGAAAAAATGGGGCTTAAAGCGCCCATTGTGGGTTCTACCCTGCAGCACGATACCACCTATACCATATTAGGAGTGGTGGAAAATTTTGTGTTCAACAATCCATATCGCAATACGGATCCGATGGTGATGATGCTTGCTCCATCTTCCAACATGAGCAATTTTTTCGTCCGGTTCAAAAATAACGATCAATGGAAAAACACCATTGCGCAAATTGAACAGTGTTTCAAAAAAGTCAATCCCGCTTACCCTTTTGAATACCGGTTTGTAAAAGACGAATACCAGAAAACGTTTTCGGAAATGAAATCGGTCGGCCGCCTTGGATTGGTTTTCGGTGGGCTGGCTATATTTATAGCTGCGCTTGGTTTATTCGGCTTGAGCGCCTTTGTTGCTGAACGACGCAAAAAAGAAATCGGCATCCGAAAAGTATTGGGCGCCAATATTTTCCAGGTTTGTAAGGCCATCGCAGGAGAATTTATTAAACCCGTTTTAGTGGCGTTTATTATTGCTGCGCCGATAGCAGGCTGGTTCATGGAGTTTTTACTGGAACGGTTCGACTACCGGATTCAACTTAGCTGGTGGATGTTTGCATTTGCCGGGGTGCTTGCGCTGACGATTGCAGCGGCAACGGTGAGTTTTCAAAGTATAAAAGCCGCGCTTGTGAATCCGGTAAAATCACTTCGTTCGGAATAAGTTTTTGACAATTGTAACAATCAGCATTTTTCATTTCGCCAAGCTATGTTAAAAAACTACCTCACAATCGCCCTCCGAAACCTGGACAAAAACCGACTGTATTCCGGATTAAACCTCTTCGGCCTCGCCATTGGGTTGGCTGCTTGTTTATTGATCCTGGTTTTTATCGCCAACGAGCTTAGTTACGACCGCTGGAATCCCTTGCTTGACAGGATTGTACGCCCAACCGTCAACCTGAATTTCGGTGGCACACAACAGCACTTCGCTGTCAGCGGTTCAACGGTAGGCCCCGATTGCGGCTCGGAACTTTCAGATGTGCAGTCATGGTGCCGTATGCGCGATTATGGTACCTACCTGGTGCGTCGGGAAGGCCAAGGGCACCAGAATATCAAAGAAGAGCGGGTGCTGACAGTCGATTCCTGCTTTTTTGAACTGTTCCCGCTAAAAATTTTATCTGGAGATGCCCGTTCAGCCTTGAATAGGCCAAAAACGCTTGCCTTGTCGCGCAGCACGGCAGAAAAATACTTTGGAACCGTACAGATGGCGATGGGCCAAAACCTGTTGTTGGAAAACGAAGAAATCAGGATGGTGAGCGCGGTATTCGAGGACATGCCTGCCAACAGTCACTTTAGAGCAGATTTATTGCTGGCAATGAACGGAAATGAAGAAGTAAAAAACGAGATGAAAGTGTGGGGCGCCAGCAATAATTTTCACACGTATTTACTGCTCCATAAAGGCGTAGACCCACATGCATTTGATCAAAAATTTGCAACACTGGCTAAAGGCAAGCTGGAAGCAACCATTCAGGGCTTGTTGGGCAGCACCATGACCGATTTTGAAAAAACGGGACAATTTGTGCGTATGGAATTGCAACCAATGGCTGATATACACCTTCACTCCGACCTGAGTGTCGAATTGTCGGCTAACGGCTCCATGTCGTACGTCTGGATATTCGGCGCTATTGCCGGATTTATCCTGCTCATCGCCTGCATCAACTTTATGAACCTCGCTACTGCTCGCGCGGCCATGCGCGCACGAGAGGTGGGAATGAGAAAAGCGCTGGGAGGAAGCCGCGGATCCTTAATCGGACAATTCTTAAGCGAGTCTGTTTTGTTGACGGTTGTTTCTGTTGCCCTGGCATTAGGCATTTCCACCCTGGCAATGCCCTGGTTCAGGAACCTCACCGGTCAGTCATTACACATGCCCTGGGCTCAACCGATGTTTTGGATGGGATTGGGGGCCGGCACGTTGCTCGTAGGTTTATTGGCCGGTAGTTATCCTGCATTTTTCCTCTCCCGGTTCGAAGCCGTTCGGGTGTTAAAAGGTCAGGTAATCGGTTCAAGTAGGGGAGGCGGGTTAAGAAGCGCCCTGGTGGTATTTCAATTTGCCGTTTCTGTGGCACTCATTACAGCCACTATGCTGATTTACAACCAATTAAATTACATCCAAAATAAAAAGCTGGGATTTGATAAAAGCCAGCTTTTGATCCTTGAAGACGCCTACGCCATCGGTGATCGTATTTACAACCTGAAAGATGAAATGTTGCGAAATCCGGCGGTGGAAAGCGCTACGGTTTCAGGTTTTTTACCGGTTCCATCCAACCGCAGCGACCAGGGGTTCAGCAAAAAACGAGCCTTCGACACCGAAAATGCATTCGACATGCAGCGTTGGCGAGTTGACAGTGATTATTTCAAAACGATAGGGATTGAACTGGCTGAAGGGCGATTTTTTGACCCAACCAGGCTAACCGATAGTTCTGCCATTTTATTGAATGAAACTGCAGTCAAACAATTCCGGCTGACCGACCCGATCGGGCAAAAGCTGTACACGCTTGATCGGTTTGAAGGCGCGGGAATGCCTCGTCCGGAAGATTTTATTGAATTGGAGGTGATCGGGGTTGTTCGGGATTTTCATTGGGAAAGTCTCAGAGATAACATTGGCCCGATGTGTTTTCAGCTGGGCAAATCCCGTGGCCTGGCTACCTTCCGTTTTCAGGGAGAACAAGCATCGACAGTGTTAACGGCGCTGGAAACACAATGGAAAAACATGGCGCCCGATCAACCATTCAACTATACATTTTTGGATCAGGCATTTAACAGAATGTATGCGACTGAAATGCGACTGGGCAAAATTGCAGGGATTTTTACCGGCATGGCACTACTTGTTTCCTGCCTGGGTTTGTTTGGTTTGGCTGCTTTTACCATTGAACAACGGAAAAAGGAAATCGGTATCCGAAAAGTGCTGGGAGCCACTGTAAGCGGGGTAACAGGGATGTTGGCTAAAGACTTTTTGAAACTCGTACTACTTGGCGTAGTGATTGCCGTACCCGCAGCCTGGTACTTTATGAACGAATGGTTGTCGGATTTCGCGTACCGGATCCAAGTTCAGCCGTGGATATTTTTGTTGTCCGGTGTAGGCGCGGTACTCATCGCATTTTTAACCGTCAGTTTTCAAAGTATCAAAGCTGCATTGGCAAACCCTGTAAATTCGCTGAAAAACGAATAAAATCAATATGGAAATCATTGATCAACTCGCTTGTTCGTTGGGGATAAATACGGAGACTCCCAACATTGAACTGGCCGTTCGAATTGCCGAACACGGCCAATCTTCAGATGTCGATGAGTTGGTGAGCCTGCTTCGCCACAAAGACAAAGCAATTTCAAGCGATGTGATTAAGGTATTGTACGAACTTGGCATGCGAAAACCCGAAATGATTGCTCCTCATACCCAGGTTTTTATCGATTTGCTTGCCCACAAAAACAACCGGCTGATCTGGGGCGCCATGACGGCTTTAGACGCCATCTCCGGCGCTAACCCGGAACAAATTCAGGTTCATTTAGCAAAAATTATTGAAGCAGCTGACAAGGGCTCGGTCATCACCAAAGACCACGCAGTAGGTATTTTGGTGCAATTGACAAACCATCCTCCCTATTATTCAGATGCCATGGCGCTTTTATTGGATCTCATTAGCCCGGCAGCCCCCAATCAATTCCCGACTTATTGCGAACGTGCATTTCAAGCTGCTAAGCCAACCGATAAACAGGTATTAAAAACAATCATTCTGGCGCGTTTAGCCGAATTTGATGCAGGGGCGAAACGTACCAGGTTGGAAAAACTGTTAAAAAAGCTATGATTAAAAACTTTGTCAAAATCGCCTTTCGGGATCTGCTGAAGCACAAAGGACTGACGCTGATCAACATTTCAGGATTGAGCATTGGGCTGGCATGTTTTACCCTGTGCCTGCTTTATGGATTGAATGAATTTAATTACGATCGGTTTCATACAGATTCCGACCGCATTTTCAGGGTGTACCGCTGGTCGGAAGCTTTTAAAGACATCACATCGGAAGGTGATCCGTATTTGCCAATTCCCCTTGGCCCTGCCCTTTCTGCTGATCTACCTGATATCGAAGCTTTTGTCAGAATACGAGGCCCGTGGGGTGATAATTTTGTGGATGCCAATGGTCAGATTAGTGATCAGGGTGTTTCATTTGCGGATCCTCAGTTTTTTGAAGTTTTCAATTTTCCATTGCTTTATGGCGACCCCAAAACAGCACTGGCAAACTTGAATAACCTGGTATTGACCGAAAAAATTGCCCTCGAACTTTTTGGAGAATCCAACCCGGTTGGAAGAACCCTGAAAATCCGGTTGGCTGAAAATTTTGAACCTTTTGTTGTAACAGGCGTCGCGAAAAACATCCCCTCCAATTCCACCATTCACTTCGACATAATTGGCAACTTCGATCGTTTACGTTCCCTGCCCAGAATGGAGCGCCGCTGGACGAACTGGAATCATTCTGCTTATGAAACCTATGTGAAACTTCGGCCCGGCAG
>JAEUUR010000627.1 GCA_016787465.1 Saprospiraceae bacterium
TCAAGTTTGGCCGGGTGGATATCCGGGCTGCCTTGCCCAAAGGACAAGGTATTTGGCCGGCACTTTGGATGCTCGGAACCAATATCGACGCTGTTTCATGGCCGGCTTGCGGTGAAATTGATATCATGGAATTGACCGGAAATTTGCCCAACCGGGTTCTTTCGACGGTGCACTTCGGCGCCAATGTAAGCCAGCATCAATACGTTTCGCAATCCAAATACCTTTCAGGGAACGATAATTTCCAGGATGAATTCCATGTGTTTTCCATCATTTGGGTGGCAGATAAAATTGAATTTTTGATCGACAACGAAGTGTACCACACCATCACGCCGGCAAGTTTGAACGGTGCGCCTTATCCATTCAATAAACCGTTCTTCTTCATATTCAACATTGCAGTGGGAGGTAATTTGCCCGGTTCGCCTGATAACACGACCCCGTTCCCGCAGAGCATGATCGTCGATTATATCCGAGTATTTCAATAACGCTCTCCAGAAGCCATCTCAGCCTTGAGATGGCTTCTGGTCAGTGGAGGTTGCTAGCCAATTTATCAGGTATAATGCTACTTTTGCGTCAGAAAGCAACCATAATGGGCTTGACGTAACATTCAGTGTTAAAATCGCGCTATTTCCTGACCCTGGCTTACCGGGGTACGCACTATTGCGGCTGGCAAACCCAACCGAATGCCCCCAGTGTTCAGGAAACCCTGGAGATGGCGTTAACCACCATACTGCGTCAGCCGATAGAAATCACAGGATGTGGCAGAACCGACACAGGCGTACATGCGCGCTATTACGTCGCGCATTTCGATGCCATTGATGCCTTGCCGCCCACTTTTTTGAATGGTTTGAACAGCCTGTTGCCCGAAGATATCGCTGTGTATGGCATAAAGGAGGTCGATTCCAAGGCACACGCCCGTTACGATGCCTTCGAACGGAGCTACCAGTACCATTTGTCTTTTAGGAAAGATCCATTCCTGACGGAAACAGCCTGGTTTTACCCGCAATTTAAAAAGCTCGATGTTGCCAAAATGGTTGAAACGGCTAATTTACTGCCACAATACACTTCCTTTTTGCCTTTTTGTAAAACGGACAGCAGTACTGAAGGGTATGAATGTTTGCTCAAGCGCGCAGCTTGGGAAGAGTTGCCAGATCAGTCCGGACTCATCTTTCACATAACCGCCAACCGTTTTTTGCGTGGAATGGTTCGCCTGATCGTTGGCGCCTGCGTGCAGGCAGGCGTCGGACAAATTGCCCCAGTTGATGTACAATATGCCCTCGACCACCAAAAACCGCTCAAAAAAAGCCTGAGCGTTCCCGCGCATGGACTATTTTTGACGGATGTAAAATATAACTGATTCGATTTTTCGATTGATTCGATTGATCCGATTTGATCAACCAAGGTTTTTTATTGAAGGCACAATCGAACAATCGAATCAATTGTAACAATCGAATAATCGGTACAATCGAACCAATCAACGCATGGTTTTTTCTTCAAAATTGATCGAAAAAGCAGTAGAGGCATTCACTTCGCTTCCAGGCATCGGACGCAAGACCGCTTTGCGACTCGTATTGCACTTGTTAAAACAAGACAAATCCACCACCGAGCAATTTACGGCGGCCATCGATGCCATGCGCGAAGGGATAAAGGAGTGCCAAACCTGCCACAACTTTTCGGATCATGATCAATGCCAGATTTGTAGTGATGCGCGCCGCGATCGGAGTGTAGTTTGTGTGGTGGAAGGGGTACGCGACCTGATGGCGGTAGAGGATACTTCGCAGTACCGCGGGCTTTACCACGTATTGGGAGGAATTATTTCTCCCATCGAAGGAATCGGGCCCTCCGATTTGAACATTGATTCGCTGGTTCAAAGGGCAGAAAAGGGAGAGATCAAAGAGGCTATTATGGCAATCAGCCCGACCATTGAGGGCGAAACCACCATTTTTTACCTCACCAAAAAATTACAACCCCTGGGTATTCAAATCAGTATGATCGCCCGCGGCGTTGCTTTCGGTGGCGATTTGGAATACGCCGACGAGGTTACACTGGGGCGAAGTATTGTGGCTCGTATCCCGTATGAAACCAAGTGAGTCGGGGTTTACAACACCGATTTTAATACCTTCCAAATGGTTTCCGCAACAATTTGATGCCCTTGTATATTGGGGTGAATACCGTCTTCGAGGTTGAGATCCGGGTTGCCACCAACACCTTCCAGCAAAAAAGGAATAAGCGCAGTTTTGTTTTGTTTCGCTAAATCCGGATACATGGAACGAAAAGCATTGGTGTAAGTGGCTCCGAGGTTTGGTGGCGCCATCATGCCAGCCACAACAATTTTGCATGAAGGTTTGGCCGCTTTTACCTTGTCGATAATCAGTTGCAGGTTCTTCTTTGATTCTGTGATTGGAAGCCCGCGCAGGGCGTCGTTTCCACCCAATTCAAGCACGAAAATATCCATGGGCTGTTGCAGTACCCAATCAATGCGATTCACGCCATCGGCGGTAGTTTCGCCGCTTAAACCTGCATTGATACATTGGTACTCAAGCCCTAAGGAGTCGATTTTCTTTTGAATCAATGCCGGAAAGCCCTGTTCTTTGGAAAGCTGGTAAGCTGCAGTGAGGCTGTTTCCAAAAAACACAATGGCCTTTTTGGTAACAGGTGCAGCCTGAGTGGGCGTGGTGGTGGATGAAACCGGGTTTTGGGCCTTTTCCTGTTTATTTTCCTGACAAGAAACGGCCATTAATAAAGTCAAAAAGAAAACTAAATATTTCATAGGTGCATTGATAAACAACGCCACAAGAAAAGAGTTTTTCATTTCAATCTGGAATGAAAATCAGCCCTTCGATTTAGGGAACTTGGATGGCTGTGCCCCGGGATGTATTTGAGAATTCTGAGCCTACCCGAGCCCATAAAAAGTAATTGCCCGGGCCGGGTACAACAAAGTTTTGGGTAACGAATTCTCGTGCAGTAGGTAAGAACGTATCCATGGAGTCCAGGACAAATCCGTTCAATGAACTTCGGAGTTCAGAGTGATAGTTTTTGAAGTAAGAGTTGCCAAGCTGAGTGACGATAACTACGATCTCGACGGCTCTTTCTCCGCCGGGCAGGACGATCACGTTAGGCTCCTGAATATCAATGTCGACAGTTACCTCTTTTTCAATGGCGTTTTTATTACATGCAAGAAGGGTGGTAAAACCAATCAAAAAAGCAACACTTAAATGGAAAGTTTTATTCATAAGTTTTTATATTTATTCCTGTTCATATAAAAAGTACGGTGAGCCGGCGTCACACGTGCCGGAAAACTGCGGGTGAACTTCACGCCGGCCACCGTACGTTTTCATGGTTCGGGTTAAATGGGGGTATGGGGGTATGGGGGTATACTTTTATTTGTTTTCTTTTTTCACTTTGCCTGAAGCCAGGAGCTTGCCGGTCAGCATTGGTACATCGGCTGCCATTTTGCCCTTTATCTGATTGATGGCGTCTTTTAAGGCATTCAGGTTGGCTCTGCGAACAGCATCAGACGCGGTGTAGCCATAATAGAAGGCCTGAGGAGATTTGCCAAAACCCGGCGCAACATACCTGATCAGCACATTGCCTTCCGCATCGGTGATTTCCATTTGCAGTTCCAACTCCGCCCTTACCACGGCAAATGGCATTCCTGCTACGTTTGCAACAAATAAAGTGGCAATAGAAGGAACAATCCAGCCGACGCCTCGCCACGGTCTGCGATATTCAACCAGTTTGAAACGCGCATGTCCATACTTGCCATCACCATTTTGGGTAATATTTTCCTGCAAATCATTTTCCAACAGTTTGAACACATCGGATAATGCCTGATCGGTAATCTGGAAGCCAAACCAAATATCGTTATCATCCGACAATTTTCTTCGTAAATACTCTTCATCAAATGCAGCTAGGAAGCTGCGCTCATGAACCAGTAAACCCAAATCCGGAAGCTTTTCAGGAATGGATTGTTTGGTGTGAAAATCACTTACCTTAAGCGATTTGCATGCGCCCAGGCTGAGTGCGGCGAGAAGGAATAATAAGACGTTTTTCATGGCAATTGAATTTTGCCACAAGATTCAGCCTGAAATTCAAACCACGCAATACCCCGAAGCTCCTTCATTGAATGTTTAACTGAGTTTAACCTTTGTCCGTTTTTTTAACGGTAAATTCATTTTTTATATGTTTTAAAATCATCATTTTATAATTAAGTTAAATTTATAAATTATAGCTAGTTAATAAACTTTAACTGGGGTTTGTTCACGGAACTGTGTCAAAAATAAAGAACTAGACTTAAATCAGGTCGAGTAGGGTTTTTCCAGTCTGTAAAAAGAACCTTTCAAAGTTCTTTTTGCATGGCTGGCAAAAAACCCGGAGTTGGTTCAACCCGATA
>JAEUUR010000628.1 GCA_016787465.1 Saprospiraceae bacterium
ATCAATTAATTCCGCATGAACAATTTTTGAAGTGCCTGAAGCGATGGAAACATTCATAAAACTTGAAAAAGGTACCGGATTAACTTCAATTGCCCCCTCACCAAATACGGCGTTGGTATTGGAAAGCACCGGTTCCAATTCAATATCAAGGATAGTTATTTCATTGGTATTCAACTCAACGTTGTTGAAAATCTTGGGGTAATAACCTTTTTTTTCCGCAAAAACAAAATAGGCGCCAGGCACTGCATTCCCGGTTCCATACCATCCGGTATGCCTGGATGTATCGGCATTTGAGGTATTTACGACAAACACTTTTGCACTGGCTAGCGGCGCGCCTGTCAGGGCATCTGTGACTTTACCTTCCAACCAACATGCATGGCGGTACTCAGGCTTTTTGTAAATGAATAAACCTTCTGATTTCGCAGTTGCGAGCACAATTCCAGAAGGAAGGTAGGGATCGGCGTCCCAAACCAAAGAGGAGCCCAATGAATCCCAGGCTGTTTCGATCAGGTTTGCCGGCCTGCTTGCATCTACGATGGTTAATTGTCCACGATAACTTGGGTTGACCAAAAAATCGTTAAAAACCCGCACATTGTGTACTTCCCCGGATGGTATAACCGATGGAAAATACACGTCGAGTTGTTTGATATCTTCCAGGTCGGAAATGTCGTAGGATGTAAGCGGCGCGTTGGCGCGTTCATCGGTAGTGAAAATGATGGTTCCATCGGAGTTGAGCTCTGTGTTGTGGTTGAAATAAGCCGGCGTCGACTGTATGGCCAAAAGTTTGGGATCTGACTTATCGGAAATATCAAGTACAGCAAACCACCCGGCAAATATCTCACTGGTATAAAGAGTGTCGCCCCGCACAAAGCCATCGTGCACATAATTTTGGGTATATTTCCCTACAACAACCGGGTTCCAGGGATCGGCTAAATCGGCGATAACGGCCCCATCGAAAGTTCCGATTCCACCAAAGACATACAAAAAGCCATTGGCTGTTTGTAAGGCATGGCTCTTCACAATCAGGCTGTCATTGGCCGGATCTCCGTGCCATTTTTTGGAATAAATGGTATCAGGCAACGCACGCAGGTCAACAATGTGAATGCCGCTCCAAAGCGCTTCAGAGCCAACGTAAGCGAAACCATTCCAGGTACGCACCTCGCGCCAATTGTTGGTAATTCCAGGCACAAAAAACCTTTCTTGTGGCAAGGTAGGATCACTTACATCCACGATGCTCAATCCTTTGCTGGTTCCAACCAGCGCCCATTCTCCGCCCAGGCTATCCACGTAGTGCCAGCATCCGGCAAGGGATGCGGGCGCATAAGGAAGATGTCCGATTTTTTTCAATTCCTGCGCAGACAGATCATTCAAACCGAAGGCAATAATCAACAGGAAATGCAAACGCAGGAACATAATTACAAAGTTTGAAATTAACTAAAAGTATCAATCAGGCATGCCCTGTGCGCAATTTGACGGTAAAAGTGGCTCCTTTACCGATTTCCGATTTTTTGACAAAAATC
>JAEUUR010000009.1 GCA_016787465.1 Saprospiraceae bacterium
TCAAGTTGCCCTTCAGCCAATTCTATGCGCTGCACTTTGCGCCCCAGTAAATCGAAAATTAGCAATGACTGGTAGTTCCGGCGTTCAGGAAGCTGAATCTTGGCAACATCTGTAACCGGGTTAGGAGATATGCTCAGTCCCATCAAACCTGGTGAATTTTGCGCCTGATCACGGTTTTCGCCGCCTCCTAAACATTCATCATTATAGTTCGTAAGCGTCATGGTGATTTCTGCTAAAAGCGCCCGGGCCGTCAACACACCTTCTCCGCCAATACTGAAACACTGGTTGGCGATATTGTTGAGTGTTTGTTGCTCGGTTTCGGTGAATCCACTGAAGTTGGCAGACAACCTGCGAAGGAGCAGTTGATTGGCTGTTTTCAAGTTCTGAGCAGAAACAGTTCCGGTTGTATTAATGCTGTTGTTTAACGCATTCAAACTGTTCCACTGGTTCAAAAAGTTTTGCCGATGCGAATCCAATAAGGATGATAAAGCGGCTGATTTGCTTTTTATAGCTGCAATTTTGCTATCATACAAAACTTTTCGTTGCTCTATTATGATTGGATCGGCGCCTAATTCAGTTGACAAAGTGTACCATGTAATATTTTTGAGTTCTGCTTTTAAATTCCGAATGTCTTGTCCTAATTGAGCTGCCACAGCAGTTTCAGCATCAGTCAACATGCCTGCATTTTTGAACAGGTGTTCGAATTGAACAAACGATGCAAAGTTTCCTCCGGACAAAGTGTTGTACCAACCTTGGTTTGTGGCGCTAAGCGGCTCAATCTGTTGTAGCTCGTGGAGTGCACGGTACAATTTCAGTTTAATATCAAATCCAACCTCGGCACCATAAGAAGCGGCTGCTCCGGCTTGCAACAGTCCAATATGACCTGTAATTTCTCTTTTTAAAACAACGTCTTTGGGATCGTCTCCTGTTATACCGGGAGGGCATTCGTATTCCTGATTGAACTCTTCGCTGTCAAACCATTCGTCAAATGCCGAAGTGAAAAATGGATACCGTTCTGATCCTTGCGGTCCTGCGAACAGACTTACCAAGTATTGATTTTGTTGGGCAATGGTAGATGTGCTGAAGTTAATCGCTTTGGGGTTGCCTTCAGAGCTCAGGTCGAATTCATTGCCCTTGTATGCTTGAGGTCCTGTACTTGCAAAGGTGTTTCCAGGTGTTCCGTAGGAAAGGTTGAAACTTGTACCTGTCATATCGTTGCCACGAACAACAGTACCTGAACAGGTGTTGAGAAAGGTAAGCCCGGTATTTCCATCGGTTTCATTGCAAGAAACGAGTCCAGATGGGCTACCGTTTATGCGTATGTTGTCGAGAAATGAAATAAGATTTTTATTGTAATCGATTTTTACCTCTCTGCCACCCCAAACTGCGAAATTATACAAACTGGAAAGCGGCTCTATGTTTCTAAAAATTCGACCATCTCTGACATTTATAAAGGACACATTGTAACCATTGTCGTTCTCTAAACCGGCGAACATGCCGGTATTATGTTGGATTGCCCATTTGTGGGCGCCTGCGTCTAAGCCCCAAACAACCACATTGGTTTGATCCGCTCTCAGGTCATTAAACTGAATTTCGGCGGTAGACGCTTGTACGATTGCAGCTACATTCGTTCCGCATTCAGCTATAACATTGTTTTCAATCAAGGTATGTTCGCCCAGCACACCGGAAGTTCTGCCAATTCCAAAATCCAAATCATGGAAGAAGCATTCATCGATTTGCATTTCCGCAGTGCCAAGGGACCGAACTCCTATTTCTCCGTTTCCAATTTCACAATGGTTCAAAGTGAGTAAATCGTTGGGCTTTTCTACGTTTATACCTGTTGGACAATAATAAATGCTCAGGCCTTTACCATTTAAGTCGGTTTTGTCCAGATAAATACCATTGGTTGTCATGTGTTGAATTCTTAAATTGCCCGTTAAATCAATTAAGTCAACATTTTCGAAATGACAACCCTCTGTTCCGCCCTGTATCGCACATCCTTCAAAAATGGAAGTGTACAATTCAATGACCATCGTTTTAAGATTTGTCCCGAAGGATGCAATGCCAATTCCATTGTTATTCATTAGCACCCTGCCTATTTGCAACTTACTTTGATTTTGTAATTCAACAGCAACGGCAGCATCACTGATTGTAGTCGAAAATCCACTGTATAAACTTCCGGGGCGCACCAATATTCGATCCCAGTTGTCATCACAGCCATGAATATCGGCATAAAAGGTGCCAAAGGCAAACCCGGAGTTGTTGGTACCCACTTCAATTCTTGCTCCAGGCTTCATGATGATGTCGTTTTTTACACCTCCTGGAGAAATTCCGAATTCATAAGATTGATCAACTACCAAAGTTCCTTCGATGACAACAGTTTGCCCGGTACCGGCCGCCTGCGCAGTGGGCAAAAGCGCTTGAGCATTGATCGCATCTGTCAGATAAGTGGTTTGGCCAGGCCCGCCAATAGTAGTGTGAGCGTCAAGGGTAAATGTAGAAGTTGCAAGAATATCGCCGGGGTTGGTAGGCCAAACTACCCGAATCGTAAATACCGTTCCGGGAACCTGTAAAACGCCCTCCAGACATCCGATCGTCAGACCTTCTGAGATAAATTCAGGTTTATGCCGAAGCACCGTAATGTCGGGCGTTTGGGAATAAAGGTAAAAATCATCAAGGTCTGTGTAGATGAAGTTGCCGGTCTCGTATTCAAGTTCAACGACATAGTCCTTGCAATCCGAGTAGTTTACCCAGTTAGCGGAGGTGACAAAACAGATTGTTCCGAGGCCATTTCCACAAACAAACCCGTCGAGATCGATGATGTAAGGGTATCCCTGGCAATCGCCTTGGGCAGAAGTTTGAGTGACGCTCATCAATGCGATGAACAAAGAAATAATGAGTTTTTGCATAACATATTGGGTTGAAAAGTTTGAAAATTAAACCTGTTGCTATTCTACATAGTGATAATTGGAAGCACTTCCGAAATTGATGCTGTTCTCTCCACGGTTACCTATTTTGTTTTCCCTCATGACGAGCACAAACATTTTCGAAGGGATGTCAGAATCGCCATTGCATAATCCTAAATGGTACATTTTGTGAAACCTAAAGGAGCTTTCAATAGATTGTACATAGAATTAGTGCAAACTTCCAGGTAGTTTGCTTTATAAAAAATAACATTTTTAGTGGCAACTTCTGAAAAACGAAACGTTTCCCAGGCATTGTAAATCCAGCCCGATTTCGGTAAGAGCTAAAATTTAGTCAAGCCCGTAAGGATTCCAATTTATTGCAGGGCATTCAATCAACCCAACAAGAGCTTTGCGTATGACGCTGGTTAACCTATCGATCAAAGGGTATCTGTGAGCTTTGCTACTAATTCCACACCTAATCCGCTGATGAGCATACGTTCTTTTCGGTTAGCACACAACTTCGCCGTCCAATCTGTAAACCCGCAATCTATGATTTCTATGTTTGTTTCACCGAAGGTGAGTGAAACCTTGGCCCGACATAAGTTGTAATAAGGTTCCTCATTTTCACCAATATAATCGACTTCAAAAGGGAACAGGCCTTGAAATAAAGGCTCAACGCTTTTTTGATAAAACTGTGCGCCTTGAGCGCCTGTGACAAAAAAAGCAACACGAAATCCGCTGGCTAGATTTAAGGAGGCGGCCCAGGCATGGTAAAATTTTAAATGTTCGGAAAGCGCTAATGATTCAAACGTATAGTTGCCGGTATCACGACCGGAAGTAGTCATGCAAAAAATATCAAAATGTGGTGTAAATCCTTTAAAATCAAATTTTTGTGCCCTGACATGCCGATGTGTTGTACAAAGCTTAATGGTGTCTTTATACCCCTTTTTTCTGCGAAAAGCAGTCTCCAGTGCCAATACATTTGTTGCATCGGCGACAACTTCTGTGCCCCTTGTTGCAGAAACAATTTTGTTTTGATGTGTCGGCCCCACAACCGAACAAGTACCCAGGGGCGACACAGGAGATAATTGTAAGGGTTCGAACCCGGCTTCAGCGGCTTTTTGCAGGAGTTGAATTTTTAATTCCTGCAACTTGAAAAAAGGAGCGTTGGAAGGTTGTACAAAACGATTGGCCTCATATGCTTGTAATATCTCCTTAGGGCTGAGACTCAAAGTTTTTTGATGAAAAACTTCCAACAAAACAGAGTTTGACAACGTGCCGGGCAAGGAGGAGCTCAAGGTTTGAATCAGGCCATCGAGTTGATAACGTTTCAAAATGCCGTGTAAAAAAGGCTTTGCCATAATCAGACGATTTCATCTTTCAACTACGCTTGTCAAAAGTAAGTTCCCAAAAAAACAAAAGGGAAACTGCATGATCGCTCAGTTTCCCTTTCATTTTGCCCGGCTGTCCAGGCCGGAAAAAGTGTTTTTGTCGGCTTTATTAAAGTGGTATGTTATGCTCGGCGAGAATAGCCTGAGCGCGTTCAAGAATAGCAGTGTCTTCTAAATGTACGATGCCACCATTGGGCCCGGGTTCTAAATGGAAATTCACCACATCTCCGTCTTTGTACTGGTGTGCGCCGAAATAATTGCGAACTGTTTGTTCATCAATACCCATTTCCTGTGCAATTTTGGCAACGCTGCCGCTCGGTAGCGCATGTTTGATCTTGCGCAGTTCTTCAAATGTAATGTTCATAAATACAAGCGTTTAGTGAACAATATGACTTTTTCGTAAGCCATTTAAATTCCTCCCTAAGGTATGGCTAGGTGAAACTAAAAACCAAACAAAAACGAGAAAAAATTTAACCGAAAATTTCATCGCAACCTTGATTCCTTGTTTTATGGTAATCCGGGTTGCAGCAAGTTCAAAAGCTGATAAATTCAGGGAAATCCAATTTCCCCGCCTTTTTGTAAATTTGCACCGTTATGTATTTACATGTTGTTGCGTTCGACATTCCTTA
>JAEUUR010000011.1 GCA_016787465.1 Saprospiraceae bacterium
CGACATTTCAACGGCATTGGCATCTCCTTGTTTTCGAATAGAAATACCAACTGCCGGCGATTCATCATACCTGCAAATAATCTCCGGATCACGTATACCATCTTGTACTTCGGCAATATCTTTCAAAAATATGGAAGAACCGAACCGGCTTTTGCCCACCACCAGATTTCGAATATCGTTGATATCCAGGAACTTGCCGGCTAAGCGAATACGCATTTGCCCTTCTTCTCCGCTTACTTTGCCGGTGGGAAAATCGAGGTTGGCCGTTTGCACAGCCTGAGCCACCTGAAGCAGCGACAATCCATATTGCTCCAGACGGGTACTGGAAATATTGATTTTGATTTCCCGTTCTTCTCCTCCTAAAATACTTACCTGAGCGACGCCCTTTACCTGAGAAATTTCCGCTACCACCCTGTTTTTTACCAAATCGTAAAAATCGGTGCCGGTCAGGTTGGCAGAAACCGCCAGTTTAAGAATCGGCAACTCGTCGAGTGCAAATTTATTGATCACCGGAGTCCGAACTTCTTTGGGAAGTGTAGCTTGCAACTGGTTGATTTTCCGTTGCATTTCTTGCACCACCTTATCCAGATCGACAGTTTGTTCAAATTCGACGGCAATAAAGGAGGAATTTTCCTGCGACCCCACCTGTATCTGATCGATTCCTTCTACGGATGAAATCGCGTCCTCAATGGGTTTACTTACTGAATTTTCTACTTCACTGGGCGATGCGCCTGGATAAATGGTAATGATGGTGACAACCGGCGGACTAAATTTGGGCACCAGTTCGATAGGCAACTTGAAATAACTGGCTACACCCATAAACGTAAGCACAGCAAAGCCCACGATTACGAGAGAAGGACGTTTGATTGAAATGGCAGTCAGATTCACGTTGCACGATCGATTTCTGCGGCGAAGATAGTCGAATTGTGCAGCCTGTCGTTATCGCGTTGGCGCAAGTGTTGAAAATGGTCAGTGCGCAATTTTGTACCAATATTTATCAGCGGGTTCGGCAACAGTTTTGGATGCTCCGGCTATTTGCATAATCCAGGACCATTGTCTTTCATAAGGCACCACTTCGATTTCAAATGTTCGGTCGAGGATATCGATTTCACCGCCTGTCATTTTTTTAAGCCAGGGCGCGGATTTTTCCTTGAGGGCCTGAACATCGTAGGCATATTTAGGCAACAATTCGAGCAGGTGAATGAAGCAGTTGGTGCGAAAATGTTCGTCGAATGGATCCAGGTTGCGTTGCCGGAATTTACGCAGGGCTTCAATTCGGCTTTCCAGTTCATCCCATCGATGTTCGTGGAAAAGCAAAAGCGTTTGAAGGATTAATACTGGAATTTGAGCGCCGCGTTTGTCACGGCCGTGCAAAGGCAAGTCGTTGAGCCAGGCGTTGAGCCGGAATCTGGGCAACTCGCCTTTTTCACGCGCTGAAATTTCGAATTGTTTGGTTTGGGCCAGGAAGTGCAGATAACCATAGTAAATGCGCCACGATTCCTGATCGATCATCGGGATTTTGGAAAAACGTTCCTGCTTGATTGCCGATTTGCACAACTCCCAGGCAACAGCGTACTGACTGGCATACATGGCATTCACAGTAGCCAGTTCTCTGTTTTTGAAATGGTGCGATGAATCGGGGGAGGTGTATTCGAGTGCCGAATCCAGGGCTTTATTGGCTTCATCATACCTGCCGAGCATGAGCAGGCAGGAAGCTTTTTGGTTATAAAAAGCGATGACGTGATATGGGCGGCGGTTCTTTTTTTGGAGAAAGAACTGAAGTGCTTCGTCGGCTACCTGATGTGCGGCTACCCATTCATGGTTCAGCACTTTGGAATAGAACAGCAGAATCCGGTAGTAAAAGTGGAGTTGTGCAGTGTCAAAGGATTTTGAATCTAGCTGAAAATCCTCTGCCAATTTAGCAGCCACGGGTGCAAAGTCCTTTTTATATCCTTTAGAAAAGGCAAGGTCGGAAGCGAAGGTTTCGTATGCGTTACGAAGGTTTTCTTCCGCTATGTAATTTGGCCAGTAAGCATCATAGATTTGTTGAACCCGCAAGTACTCTTTTTTCATCTGCGGGTTGGTAACACAGTAGGATTTCATCATACCTGTGATATCTACCACATGTTTGAGAAATTCATGTTCCAGGGCAATTGTGAGGCATTCATTGGCCAGTTCCCAAAAGGCAAAAAGGGCGCCTCTCATTAAAAGCATGGTGGCTACCGACCAGTTTTTGACCAATTCCTGGAGGGCCGAAACGCTTTCGTTCCGGTCGCGGCCCACACCTTCGGTAAACAGAAGGGTGCTCCAAAGCCGGTCTTTCAATTCATTTTTAAAACGGTTGTAACTTTTGCTCGGATATTCCAATCCGAAAGCGGAAGCCAGTTCCTGGTCGTTTTGCCATTTGTTTTCCCTCAGGCCGACATAAGCATCCCAGTAACGGTTGTCCTTTTTGGTGGGTTTGGTTTCAGGATTGGTAATCACGTCTACTTGCCGTACCTGATAGCGCGTAAGGGTATAGGCAATTTCCTTGAGTACTTCCATAAGAAATCGTGTTGATGATGAGCAGTTCTTGTGTGGATGGCAAATGTATGCAATGAGATGTTTGGGGCAAATAAAAAGGGCATTTTAATTCAAAATTTTAATAAAACGAGCCCTTTTAGTTAACAATTTATAAAATATAGCTCATTTAATAATGTGTAAAAAATTGATTTATATGTCTAACGTGAAATATATTTCGTTTCAATATTGAAAATTTCAGGTGTCCGGCTTTGAGAAATGTGTCCAATCTGTAAAAACACGAAAAACAAAGCGAAAAACTATTTTACAGATATATAAATAGATCAAAATCAATTAGTTATTTTTTATCATTGATTTAGAAGTATAAAATTTCCCTGTCCTTTTAAGCGGAACATGTCCTTGGAGAAGGGAGTTGGATAGCCCCACTTTTGTCCTGTCATAAACACATCAACTCACTTTTAAATCATCTAAACATGCTTCCTTGGTTTATTTACATCCTCATGGCGTGGGGTTTTCTGACCACCCCCGAAGATTGGAACACGCTCTCTGCGCCCCAACAACAGTCGTACATCATCATTGTGGAAACCATTTCGCCTTAGGGTTATTTGGGGATTTCGGGTGAATGCCGAGGCTTTCAAACGGAATCCCCAAAACCTCGAAAATTTGGGGTGTCCGAAACTTGTATGAGTGTCCTTGCTACGCCCCTTTTGCTTGCCTAATTTTGCTGCATCAATCATCAAAACTTCATAAGAGTCATCAAACTACGCTTCACCTAATCAATCGTTTTACATTTTAATCCGGTCGCCTCAATTTTCCAACCCAATCAACCAGATCATACAGAACGGCAACATCCTTCGGCGCCCTCAGGCTGTCACAGGCGCTAAAAGCCATCACAACGATGAAAATTCAAAAAGCATGCTTTGAGCGTGCCGGGTAAGTCATGCCGTTTTGAAAGGAAGAAACCGGAAAATCCTGAAAAAGAGTACGGACGCGGACGCCGAAAAGCGTAAAGAGTAGGCAAAACACGCTTTTTCCATTTCATCATGAAAGCACATTCCTTACTTAAACTGGTGGTTTTGTTTTCAATCTATTTGCTCGTCGGGACGGCGGGCAGGTTGGAAGCTCAGGATGCAAGTTTATTGACCGACCTGCGCATGTCGCAGGCTTCCTTAACTACATCTCAAAATGATGCCTACCAAAAATTTGTGAATTCCGGCGGGTACGTATCTACAGAAACTAAATTTACCCAAATAGGGAATTTGGCATCTGTTGCAGCTTCAGGAAACGTCCGGATTGCAATAGGCGGAACAGATATCAGTTTTGCCGCCTACGACGTTTCCTACAATTCCGAGCAGGATTATTCCTGGTATGGTCGGAGTGCTGGTGGCGACGATTTACTCTTGGTATCAAAAGACGGCTCCCGGATTGGCTCTGCTACGATTGGTTCAGAACAGTACGAACTGCTTGGCCTGGGCTCCGATGTTTTTGCCTGGATGCGGATCAACAAAGAATCCTTTTCAAGATACGACTGTGGCGTACCGGATGGAAGCCCCTCCGGCCCGGATGGCGAATCCGGTGAGCTTGCCGATCAAACTTGTCGGGCACGTATATTGGTTTTGTACACGGCAGCCGCAAAAGCGGCCACTCCCGACATGACCGCAAGGATCAATCTGGCTATTTCCCAAACCAATCAGGCCCTCGGCAACAGTCAGGTTCCAACCTCAGCCCTCAGAGTGGAACTTGCCCACCATCAACAGTTCAATTTCACCGAATCGGGCAATATGCAAGCAGATGTGTCTGCCTTGGCGAACAATGCTTCGGCCCAGGCACTTCGCAACCAGCATTTTGCAGATATCGTGGTGCTGATTACAAACGGGAATTACGGTGGCACGTTAGGTATTGTTAAAGCTATCGGACCAAGCAACAACGATGCTTATACCATTGTACAAACCAATGCTGCCACGTCTGCCTATTTCACGTTTTCCCATGAGGTTGCACACCTATTCGGATGTCGTCATAACAACGATCCAAATGGCACTTACGAACACGGACACAACTTCAATGCCGGCGGTTTAAAGAAAACTATCATGAACGTGTTGTACGAGCCTGAAGGTGGCAGCCGTATCCTGCACTATTCCAACCCGGATGTAAAGTACCAAAATGTTCCGACCGGCGTACCCAACCAACGCAACAATGCCTTGAAATTGAAAAATACAGGCTGTACCGTATCAGGATTTCGCGGGGAGCCCGGCCCGCCACCGTTTCAGGCCCATATCCTGAATGGTTACTGGGGATGTGCCTGTGCTGTAAAAATTTTACAAGCCGGCGTAACCGGGGGCAGCGCACCCTTCCAGTATGAATGGCGGACAAGCGTCAATGGCATCAACTGGAGCCCGGTGCTTGGTACCGGCCAAACCTTTACCGTAACGTTACCCTGTATTGAAACTGCCCAATACTGGGTAAAACTTCGGGTAATTTCGTCAAACGGTCAGGTTACTGAAACATCAAGAAGGATTTTCGTGGTTCAATGCTGAGCCCGTTTGCCTGAAGAAAAAATTTCAACTTTTAAAAACATCAGATCATTTGTATGAAAAGTTATACCTGGATTTCTGTCGTATGCCTGTTGGCGATCCATTGCGAAAAAGAAAAGCCGGATGTCGGTGTGAATTTGGGCGAATCAATGTTTTTGTTAAACGACTCCTCGAGAGCGCCTAAAACGGAAAGAATGTTCCATAACACCACCATTCCCGATGCATTCGACCTCGATTTTTCCGTCTTCGATCCTTCTGGCGTATGGCCCGTCGAATCTTTTTACATTTTTAAGATTCCAAAAAAGACAGGCAAATTTCAGTTGGAAAGGACTACGACCCAGGATAACGACAACAAAACGGGCGCTTTTTATTATACACTTTCCGATCAGGGCGACGTACTGGAGGAGGTTTACATACTGGAAGAATCGGCAGATAATTTCATTGACGTTACCTATTACCAGCAAGAAACTTCAGCAGGCTCTTTCAACGCCACCTTCATCATTGATCCGGATCGTGGTAAAACAAACCCATCATCCCCGGATACGATTCGGATAACCCACGGTGAGTTTTATTTAAAGTTGGAATAGTTAACCCTGTCCATTTAAATCAATAACGCCCATTTGGGGCAAGGTGAAATCTTCAATCATTAAACCAGGGAGTTTTCCGGAAAATCCCCGAAAGAGTACGGACGCGGAAGCCGAAAAGCGTATAGAGTAGGCAAACACGCTTTTATTTTAAGTTATGAAAAAAATCACTAAAACAATCCGAGGTGCGGCTTTGATAGCCTCGTACCTGTTGGTTCTGGGTATTCAGAACGGATTTGCCCAAGCAAACACCACGGTGAAGTATGCGGTTTCATTCACGCAAACTACTTCAACCAACTACGAAGTCAGCGCGTCTGATCGCGAACGCCTGCAGGAATTTGAACGAGTCGGAATGGTACCGACCAATGAAGTACGCAATGTGAACGTCGTTGTGGATCAAAACAATGATGTGACAACCACCATCACCATTGTCAGTTCGGATGCCAGCGAATCTTGGATGACTCCGGCGACAAAAATCGTCATCGACAAAAATGGATCTACTTTTTACAATGCCCAGAATGCGATCCTGACACGTGACAACTTTACCACAGAACAGGCACAGGATTACCTGAATCAAAAGAATACGCTAGCGCAAAACGGCAGTGCCCTTGGCCTGCCACAATTCCAGCCTATAACAGCTTCAGATATCGCCCAACTCCAGAGTCAGGGATTTAGCGTTCAAATGATGGATGGAGGAACCGTAAAAGCCAGAAAAGGCCAAACGGAAATCCAGTACAATAACTCTGCCATGAGTGTTAATTTGCTCCAGTACGACGAGTCTAACAAAATAGCATCGGATACCGGTTTCAAATTCGCCAATCAAAATGGCCGTACCATACCGGTTAGCCGGACCGAACGCGAATATCAAACCACTCAAAGCGGTGTGTGTATTTCTGTTGTGACCACAACCACATACAGCAATTACAATCCGATTGGGCTTCCTTAACTGACATCATTCACTCGCTTCACACTTAAAAATCAGCTCTTAACATGAAAAAGCTACTTTTTTTACTTGGTTTTATTACTACCACCTGCTTTGGGCAGACTGTCCTTTGCCCACCTCCAGGTTCTTCCGTGATCGGCCAGCAACCACCGACAAATGATACGTATGATCCTCCGGAAAACCCTAAAAACCCGCGCGGAAAGCCTGAGTTATTAAATGATCGTCTGGTTTTCTGGATCCATGGCCTTGGAGGAGACCAAAATTCTTGGGCAAAAGTGGCGCAGGCCACACAATACCAGGCGCCTGGCCAAACTGTTCCTGGTTACCCGGCTCGCAAAATCACTTCGTTGCCTCTGACCTATAGCCAATTCTCTCTAAGCGGAGCGGCGTCCACGTTGCACAACATGCTGATTTCCACTGGCGATCCATTGTGCAATGCGCACAACATCACCGACAAAACCAAAAATTTTATCGTTGCGCACAGTCAGGGCGGTATTGTATCTCGCGCCACCGACAAAATGTACAGCGACCTGGGAATTGAAGAGGACCGCCGGTTTGGTGGGATAGTCACCTTTGGTTCACCGCATGGCGGCGCCAGAATTCTCAATAACATTGGTCAATTTAACGGTTTTACGAATGAAGCATGCATAGCCCTGCTGGCTGGCCCGGCGGAAGATGCCATTCAATCAAAACCTGTAATCGATTTTTTTGTATCCAATGAAACCTGGGAAGGCATCCAGAACAAACTTTGCAATATTTTGTCCGAAGAACTTGTCCCGATAACATTCAAAGATCAGTTCCAACCACTGACAGAAGACTACAAAGTAGGCGCAGCGCCCCTGGCCGAGCTCAACGGATTCAGTTCCAGCATTCCAAAAGTGGCTTTGTACGGAACAGAAGAGGAACCTGTTCTATACCGTACGGCATACAGTATGAAAGTCAAAACACCCAACGATTTTCCACACTTCCAGGCCGACAGCGATCAACCTTTGGTGGACAGATTCAATGGATTGTTAAACAAATACAAAGCCAAATACGAACAATACAAACAAGAGGTCCTATTCCTCGAAGTAGTCATGGGAATGCCTTGCAGCCCTGGCGAATGGATCTTCCATCCGTTACATTGCGCTACCTATGACGGCCAGTACTGGAAGGCCAAAAAGAAGCGCGACAAGTGGAAACAAGGCGTTGATTGGCTCAACAGCTCCAACAACAAGTATAAAGCCATTATCGGCGCCATTTCCAGTACTTGGGTAACTACTTATACCTGTGCTTGCAACGGTTATACGTTTCCAACAAGCAACCCGAGCTGCCCTCCCGGATGCAGCCTCGCCGGTCAAAACTCAACGCTTGTAGTAACCGAAAAGGATAACGATGGTGTTGTTCTGGCAGAATCAGGTGGCGCATTCCCGGGAGCTATTGTAGAGGCACTTCCCAAATCAAATCATTTGCAAATGCGTAATGATTCGAACACCAAGGCAAAAATGTTGAAGGTGCTGGATGGTGGATTTGGCGATTACTTTATCACTGATGTTCGTTGATCGATTAAATTCTATTATTTCATACCAGCCGGCCCTTCGTGGCCGGCTGGCTTTCAACCTACTTTCACCATGCGACAGGTTTTATTATTTTTCACGTTAATTCCCCTTTTGTTCAGCTTCTGCAAACCGGAAGAAATTTGCCAGAATTGCCCTATTCCACCCGACACATTGTCCAATACGGGCCCTTTCAAAGTTTTGTGGCAGATTCCGCTCAATTCTGACACTGCTGATTGTATTTCCATGAAGCCGATTGTGTATAATGGAAATGTGTTGTACAGTTTGTTGTTCTACATAGACGGGTATGAATATTTGCGAATGGTAGACGGGAAAACAGGTGCGTTCAAATGGAGTTGGGATCCATCCTGGCCAGGCGAAACCCTTTCCCGTGGATCCCGATTTGCAAAAGACAACATTTTTGTCATGACCCATTGGGGCCCTACTTATGGCATTGATATGAACACTGGACAAAATCTTTGGGCAAACAACGTTAATGATGATGAATCAAGCGGCAAGGCATATCTCAGTGGTATCGGAGATTTCTTGTACACGGAACATTCCGCTAAAATTCTGGAAGATACCGCCTCCTACTGCGTGCGAGCCAATATTCATACGGGTATTTGGGATACACTCTTTGTCTTGAAAATTGAAGATGGATACCGGCCAGGCATCATGCCTCCCAGTCTTTGGGTTTCATCGCAGGGCGATAGCATTTTGATCTTTCAAAACAGACAATGGAATTTTTCGCAATCAGACGGCCGAATTGATATGCTGGCCTATAACCTCCGGACACATGCATTTGAGTGGAAATTGAAAGATTTTGATCCAAACGGCAATTCCAACATCGATCCGCCTCTGATTTATGAAAATAAAATTTACTTCCAGGCAGAAAAGCATTTATATTGCTTTGATGCTGCTACCGGAAACCAACTTTGGAAGTGGAAAACGCCACAAGACAACGATAATCTTATGTCCGCCAGCCTCCTGGCTGCCGAAGGTAAAATTTTTGTCAAACCCAACAATGAAAAATCACTTTATGGACTCAATCCTTTGAGCGGAAATGTCGAGGTCCAAATTTCCAATGCGGGAAGCGGTCAGGGAGTAATGTCTTATTACAACGGCATCATTTATTATGCATCCGGAGGCAGTGGCGCCTTGTGCGCAGTCCGGCCTTCAACACGAGAAGTAATCTGGAATGATTTTTCACCAAACCATAACAGACCTGGTAAATGGAACCATCATACGGTCTTCGACGACGTAACAGTTTCCCCTGAACTGGGTTGTTTGTTCGCTTCGGATCATTATTTCCTGATGGCGATCAAATTACCTGATTAACCATAATCGGCTTTAATTCAACATTAAATCATTAAGCTATGAAAACTCAAACGCTGCTTCAAGGCATGACGCTTTCCCTGATTATGCTTTTCACTCCCTCGGTGGGACTAAAAGCCTCCGGCTGGACTTTTGGAAATCCGTCTGACTCTTCAGCCACCTGGCTGGATCCCTGGATGGGTACGGTTTACTCCGAACTCGACCAACTCAACCATGAATACCACGACCGTTCAGAACCCCTGCGTATGCGCCTGCACGATGTTGGAAACGCGCTGTCTGACCCACGCAACCGGACGCCCGAATGCGGTTTTGAGTTGCTTTGGGAAAAAATACAACTGGAAGAAACACTCGAAGAACTTCAACAGGAACACGAATTGAAACTGCTCAAATTGCGCTACCGAAAAAGCATTGAAATTGTCAAAATGCTGTACGAAAAAGTACTCAGCATGGATCACCACCTGAGCAGCTTAAAGGCGCAACAAGGGCTTTCAAACCTTTCCAACCCACATAATTACCCGGAATTCAAGGAAACCAAAACCATCATCGAAGATCGTATGAAGAAAAAGTTCAACTTCCAAATGCCTACGATCTTTCAGTCTAATCCGTTTCTCTCTGCCGCCTTTTCTATTGTCGGCATGGCCGTTGGCGGCGTGGAAGACAAAGAGAAAAAAGAGAACATCGACAAGGTGGCGTGTATACTCGATTTCACCGTTCGGATGCATACCGATCTGAATGTGATCTACTATGAAACTGGCTACCTGCGCGACGCCAACCTCACACTCAAAAAAGAGTGCGAATTACTCTTTTCCGATTGCGCAAGGCAAGTTGGTTATACGATTCCCCTAGTCAGTTGCCGCGACAGCGACGATTGGGAACGTCTTTACTCCATGCTCGATAATTACGTTGCCAAAGCATTGGGTGAAACAAACAATACAACCCAAGGGGGAGGATATATGCCACCCAACAACGGAATGCCGCAGGCGCCGGATCCGAAATTATTGTCGAGGGCGACCACCAACCTTCAGTTTTCGATCGATAGAGTGGGCAGTTTTATTGAAAAATACGGAAATTTCGTTAGTCAGGGTGGCGAGTATTACAAGAAATTTTCAAAAATCGTAGGCGGTTACGAAAATGAAAAAAGCTGCGCTGCTATTCTGCCTGAACAGTTCAAACAACTGAAATCCGACATTGATGAAACGCTCGACAAATTCAACAGCGCTTACAAAATGCCGGAAGTTCAAGGCTCGAAACTAAAGGACATGCTTTACGGAACAGCCTTCGATTAACAATTGTGCCATTCATCTTACACACTGCTTCAAATCATGAAATACGCCGTACTATTCTGCTCTATGTTGATCGGTTGGCTTGCGCCATTGCAGGCACAGATTCAAACCCGATCGCCTCAAAACAATTCTTTCGATCCCGCTTTCGATCCGATCGCAGTGAGAACCGATACCTCTACTCAATTGGTTGTCAGTGAATTCATGCTTGCCAAATCCTTGTCCATGCGGCTTGGCAAACCCTGCACTTTCAACGAGATCCGAAAGGTTCGAATGTCGAACGGCATGGTTATGCTCATTTTTGACGGGCAATATGCATCGCCTTCGCGACAGAAATTTTCGCTCGGCGTGCCGTTGATCCCCGACAATATCGGAAAATTTTTCTATGCATCCTATCAGGCGCTTCAATGTGAAACAGAAGGGTGCAACTCCTGTAGTATCGCCGACGGAAAATGTGTAGGATGCTGTTTCCCGGTAGGAAACAACGGTATGCAGGTGCATAAAACCATCGATATGCCTTTCCAGAAGGTGCAGATTAACTTTGATTAATCCGGGGAAATAACTCTTTTCACTTTCAATTTTCTCCACCATGAAATACGTTTTGTTTTTGCTTCTGCTTAATCTTCAAACCTTTGCACAGGCGTTGCAAAGCGACGACGGTTTTTTCGACCCCGCGCGGGATCCAATTGCTACCATGCGCGATGGCAAGCTTCGGTTAGTGGTCAGTGAAGATATTCTGGTTCGTTCTGTAGCCGTCAATTTTAAACGACTGGGAACGGTTGAAAAGGTTGAAAGGCGATTGCTTGAAAATGAATGGTATCTTACGTTGGAAAGCCGACATGCCAACGACATTGAACAATCTGTTTTTGTAGCGGTCCGCTTAAAACCAAATGAAGAAGGGAATTACTTCGCCGATGCCTGGTGGACGGCCTGTACGGGTGAAGGATGCGGCAGTTGTGGTTATGAAGGGCGTTCAAATGGTTGTTTTTGCCTCTTCGACAAGCCTGGCGAACCTGGAACGCCAGGCGCTTGTTACCAAACTTTCAGTGATGAACCGTTGTTGTCAAAAGTTCCTCTTAAATTTCGCAATTAATCCATGTTCTAATTTGCCATGAAAGTTTTTACATCTACAGTTTTAGGCTCACCGGCTGCCGAATGCGCACATTTCGGGGTTTGTAAAGTTGAATTGTTTCCTTCTGAACAGTGGGATCATTTTCAACCGCGACACGACAGGCATGTAAAGTCGGTTTTATCGCTCGAGGTTCAAGGGAATGTGATGCAATTTGAATTTCCAACGAATGGTATGCTTCCGGAAACCGAGGAAATGTTTTTTTCATCCGGATTTTTTCGGATTGATTCTCCGGGATTCATTCCGGAAAACATCATGGAATGTTGGGGACTCCCGGCCCACCGTATTTTGCCGGGCTTGTACCCTTTGAAAAAAACCAACCAGGCATGGCTGTTGCTGGCCGCCATTGAACGCGAACAGCCAACGGAAGCCAACGGAAAGGATCCGAATTTTAAAAAAGCGAAGCCGGGCGTAGCTGCTTAAAAACTATCTACTTCCTGATAGGCTTTGATCAGTGCTGCTTCCCCTTCTTTTCCCGGGTTAAAATTTCCGTGTTCCATCCCAAGAATTCCTTTAAAACCCTTCTTGTGAATGTGTTTGAACACGTTCTTGTAATTGATTTCTCCGGTGGTTGGCTCTTTCCGTCCCGGGTTGTCGCCAATTTGAAAATATTCAGTTTCGTCCCAGGCCGCATCGATGTTTGGTATAATATTGCCTATCTGGATTTGAGCGTGATAAATGTCGTACAAAATTTTGCAGGCCGGGCTTGCCACGGCTTTACAAATGGCATAAGCCTGTGGCACATCGGTTAAAAAGAGCCCAGGGTGATCCCTAAAATTCAGCGGCTCCAATACCATCACCAAACCATGCGGCTCTAAAATATCACAAGCGCGTTTGAGGGATTCGACGACGTGGGCCGTTTGGAATCCCATATCCTGACGAAAATCTTTATACCCCGGCACCACAGTCATCCATTTGGCATTTACCCTCTTGGCAATGTCCACTGATTTTCGGATGTAGTCGAGAAATTCTTCGCGGCGTTCCTTGTTGCCACTGGCCAGGTTTGGTTCGTTCCAATAAATCTTATGGGCAACAAACACGCCCATTTCAATACCAAGCTGTTGCATCAACTGGCCCATTTGTTCCTGCAGGGCTACCTCCCTGCCACTCATACCGTTGTCTTCAAACGCTTTAAACCCTTGATCAGCCATAAAACGAAGTTGATCAAGTATACTTTCTCCTCCCGAATTTCGAAACATCCCATCGTGTGGGGCATACTTCATTTTAAAAGAATACGGTGCCGGCGTATCATTTGATTCATTAGAAAGCAAAGTGGTTGCCGGCGCAGCTGCCAGTGCCGCCCCACTGAGCAGGCTATTTTGGATAAATTTTCTTCTTTTCATTACAAAATTGTTGAAAAATGATGGTTTAGAACGGTGATTCGGTTAACCAGAGCCTTATATCGGGTTTCAACCTTAGCTTGACAAATCCCGATTTTCCGAGTACGGATGCCGCAGTGGCCCATGCATCTGCCATGGTTGCATTTTTGGCAATCACGGTTGCTTCCACCTGATGTGTCAGCGGTTTTCCAGAGCGCGGATCAATAATATGGGAGTATCTGACGCCTTCGAGTTCGGTGTATCGGTAACGGGCGCCGGATGTGGTGATGCCGCAATTGCGAAGGTGGTGTATAATGGTGCCTTTTTTGCAATCGGGTCTTTCAATTGCCCAACCTTTTTCACCAGGGGGCGCGTCGCCAATGGCAATATCTCCCCCGGCATCCACCAACGCGCGTCGAATACCTGCTTTTTTCAAAAATTCGAGACATCGATCAGCAGTCCACCCCTGAGCAATTCCTCCCAAGTCCAATTGCATGCCTGTACGGAGCATGGTTACCTTTTTCGTTTTTTTATCCAGTTTCAACAGTTTCCACCCCACCTTTTCATGCGCCATCTGAATCCGAAGTGAATCAGGCATTTCATGCAGGTTTCTTGCTCTTCTCCAGAGTCGCGTCAGCGGCCCGATTGTGACATCAAATGCGCCGCCGCTTCTAACCGAAAAATCATTTGATTTGGATAAAATATCAAACAAAGGCGCAGAAACTGTCACTTCCCTACCGTTTACGGCCATTGCGCACAATTGGTTTAGTTCACTTTCCGGCAACCAGTCGGAAAAAATGGCATTCAGAGAATCGATGTATTGAAAAACATCCGAGGCTGTCTTATTCGCTTCAACAGAATCCTGTCGGGAATAAAAAACGAGCCGGAAAACAGTACCCATTTGCGGGTGACTGAATTCGTATCTCAACTCGGGTGGCGAAGCGACCGACTGGCCATTTGCCACCCGAACCAGGAGCATCAGTATTACCCAACGGTACATTTTAAATCACTTTGGTGACGCCGGGTATGGCGCAAGGATACAGTCCATCGGGGCCAGGCAACACCTTGGGTAAAGCATCCCAGGATAATTTGTCGGGCATCAGGTTGATTTGAGAATTGATGGCGGCATCCCATTCGATGATTTGACCGGAATAGGTAGCCATGCGCCCCATAATGGCAGTCATGGTGCTTTTTGCCGCATTTTCAGCATCCGCGAATTTATATTCTCCTTTGGCAATGGCAGCAAAGAGTTCATCATGTTCAACCTGGTACGGATTGCCATCATTTTTGCTGTCGTGTTCCCAAATGGTATGTCCGCTGCGGGTCAATATTTTTCCCGGCCAGGGTGCGGTGCCGTTGGTACCATGAAATCCTTCGGTTACAGCATCTTTGGTACCAGGTATTTGCCGGCATTGGCTGAACATTCGAGAGCCATCTGCATATTCAAACTCAACCACATGGTGGTCGTAAATTTCACCAAAATCTTTCCCAACACGCACCTGACGCCCGCCGCTTCCATATGCCTTCACGGGGTATGCCTGTTTGACCCAGTTTGAAACATCCAGGTTGTGTACGTGTTGTTCAACGATATGATCACCGCATATCCAGTTGAAATAATACCAGTTGTCGAGTTGGTATTCCATCTCGGTTTGCCCGGGTTTTCTCGGATGCACCCATAATGCACCCATGTTCCAATAAACCCTCGACGTGACAATATCGCCGATTACGCCTTGTTGGAGTTTTTCAACCCAGTTGCGATACACCGTTTGATAGTGCCTTTGCAGGCCGACAACCACATTGAGTTTTTTGCGTTTTGCTTCTTCTGCCGCAGCCAGCACTTTACGAATGCCTACGGCATCTGTGGCAACCGGCTTTTCCATGAACACTTGTTTACCTTGGGCAACCGCTTCTGCAAAATGCGCCGGACGAAACCCTGGAGGGGTAGTCAATATGACCACATCGGCATGTTTCATCGCCTTTTGGTAGGCATCAAAGCCGACGTATTTGCGTTCTTCAGGAACATCCACCCGGTGTTTCACGGTTCCTTCAACTCCTACGACATCCGACATATCTTCGGCTGTAATATTTTTGTATGCTTCGTCGAGCCGGTGGCGGAAAACATCGGCCATCGCAACCAGTTTGACATTTTGTTTGGTCAGCAACGCCTGGACTGCGGCGCCGGTGCCGCGGCCGCCGCACCCGATCAGCGCGATTTTGATGGTATCGTCAACCATATTGTTTGCTGCTTGAACGAGGGGCATACCGCCGATCATGGCGCCTCCGGTGAGTACGGTGGATGTTTTAAGGAAGTTGCGTCGGGTTGTTTTCTTCATTTTGTCAACAAATTAATGGTTGATGTAGCTGAGTGAGAGTCTGGTGTTCAGTTTATTCCTAATCTTTGATAACTTTTTCAAAAAAGGCATCCCGTTCCGCTTTGGAGTATTTTTTTAGTTCCCGAACAAGTCGGAAACCCACGAAAGGCGATTCGGGGTTCCACCATTTGCTTTTGGGTATTTGCGGATCGCGCGCCTGCCATTTGGGATCGCTCTTGCGGCGGTCGGCCGAGCGGATTGCTTCTGGATAATCTTCAAAACAACCGCCTCTAACCGTGCGGGAATGTTTTTTAATGGGTAATATCAGCGGGTTGTTTGAATTAGAATCCAACCTTGCAAAATAATCCGGCACATAAAAATCCAGGCAATATTCAGCGACGTTTCCGTGCATGTCATAAAGTCCCCAGGGATTAGGCTTTTTTAAACCTGTTTTCTGATAAGACCCTGCGCTGTTATCATAAAACCAGGCAAATTCAGAGGCCATTTTAGGGTCGTCGCCCCATGAATAAACGGTTTGAGTACCTGCCCTGCAGGCATATTCCCATTCAGCTTCAGTTGGCAACCTGTAAAATTCTCCGGTTTTGTCGGAAAGCCACTGGCAATACCGTAAAGCACATTGTTGGGTCATGGTGGTTGCCGGGAAGCCGCCGGCCTTACCCCTCCCATAAGTAAAGTCGTAGTAAGGCGGCGAGGGTCGGGCAACTGCATCGGCTTTAAAGCCGGAGGCGTGCTCATTGCTGGCATCAGAATCTAAATTCCTGAATTGAAACAAAAATAATTCATCGAAAGTTACCTCCCTGATGCCGATCCAGAAACTGTCAACATATACCTGATGCCGGCCTTCATCATCAGCCCGTCCTGGTTCATTTTCTGAAGAACCCATGATGAACTGGCCTCCTGGAATCAAAGCCAGTTCAAAATTAACAGCAGAACCCGGCACTGTTTTTTGTTCTGTACGAACAGATTGAGCCATCGCGGCAAGCCAGTTTAAAAAACAAAGAAGCAAAAGAAACAAACGCATTTCAATTCAAATTTCAAATCAGAGATGGCAGGAGGGTTCATTGTCCAGCACAAAGTTTAAAGAAACTTCGGGTTTACCAATCTTTTTTTGAACGTTTGTTTCTGCTAGGCTGAGCCGACCTGTATTTGCGTGCATTCCTTTGGTCTTCCGGATCAACAGCAGACTCCAATAGTCGCTTTGCATCTTCCTTCGACATCTTGGTTTGTTGTTGTTCCTGCGGATTTCCGGATTGATCGGGCTGTGAGGGTGATTGTTGATTTTTTTGATCTTCCTTCGGCCGTGGAGGCGGCTGATTGGGCTGGTTTTGCTCGTTTGGGTTTTGTTCGGGCGGCGGTTCCTGGTTTTGCTGTTGCTGTTGTTGTTCTTTCTGCTTTTCCCGCTCTTCTTCCTCCTTCACTTTTTTCTTGGCCATCTGCAGGTTCATTTTTGTACCATTATTTCCAGGCCGAAGCCTTAAGCTATTTTCATAGGCTTGAACAGCGGCTTTGAATTTGTTCATTTTCATCTGGGCATTTCCCAGGTTATGCCAGGCATTCGAACGATCGGCAGGGGTTTGAAAATCCCTTGCAGCCTGCCCGAACCGCTGGGCTGCATCTTCCCATTTTCCTTGCTGGTACAAGGCATTCCCCAGGTTATAAACAGCCTGAGGGTTTCCGAATTCAGCATCCGCCGCAATCCGATAGTTTTGTTCAGCCTCTTGATATTTTTCCCGGTCGTATTTCCGATCGCCCTTGCGCAATGCCTGGTGGCTCGATTGCGCCTCTATTTCGAATGCTCCCACCCCCAATAGGAATAACAGGATGCACGTTACAATCTGATTTTTCATACGGATTATTTTACTCGTCCTTTGAAGGAAATAAACAATTCTAGAAAAAACAAAACAAGTGCCGGCAACAAAAACCACTGATACCACGACTCATAACTTGAAAATGATTTAATGGAAACTGTGCGCTTCCCCAACCCAGCAACTTCGTGTTTCAGTTTTTGAATAGCTGCATCTCCCTGACTGACATTCAAAACGCCTCCACCGCCGGCAAGGGCTATTTTGGAAAGCGCAATTTCATTCATTTTCGTACGAACCAGGTTGTTCTGTTCGTCGCGTTTGAACTGCCCTTCGCTGTTTTCACTATTGGGTATCGGCCCGCCAGCTGTTGTTCCTGCGCCTACGGCATATACCACGGTTCCATTTTCGAAGGCTGATTCAGCTTGCTCCTGCGCTGCTTCATCGTGCTCTTCACCGTCTGTGATCAACACAATCATTCTACCCCCGCCGGGTTCAGGGTCGAAGGATTTTTGCGCAATTTCAATGGCTGCTGCAATGTTTGTGCCTTGCTCCGACACCATATCAGGCGTTGCACTCTGTATGCTTTGCAATACAAACGCATAATCCGCAGAAAGCGGCATTTGCAAAAAAGCATTTCCTGCAAAAAAGATTAACCCTACCCTTTCTCCTTCCAATTGTTTTAAAAGTTTTTGGGAAAATATTTTGGCCAGTTCAAGCCGGCTGGGCGAAACGTCGCGACAAAGCATGCTTTGTGAAATATCGAGTGCAATAAAAACGTCGGAAGATTCCAGTTGGGCAGTTTCCGTTTTTGCACCGAATTGCGGGTCGGCCCAGGCAATAGCCAATAGAGCAATGCCTGTAATCACTAAACTTTGTTTCAGAAAAAACTTCCCTTTTGAAACAGGAGGGAGAAATGTTGGTGAATCGCCGAACGCTGCCCGTGCGCGCGCATGATAGCGCAACCACCATACGCTGATGACGACCAGGATTGGAATGGTGACCAACAACCAAAGATGTTCCGGATGAGCAAATCGTTCAACCATAATTAGACCTTCAATCGTACTTTCAACAATGCTGCCAAACGTTCAAATGCGTCTTGCCATTCCGCATTGACAAATACCCATTCGCCTTTGCGGTATCCTTTGGTGATGAGGTAAAAAACGTTCTGACATCGCCAAATCCGCGGCTTCAAATCCATTTCTTGTACAATTTTAAGCACTTCGACAATCCAATTGACGCGGGGTACCGACGATTCGTTGAGTTCGATTCGTTCAATTTCAGCCAACACTCTTTTTCCGATTAAATGATTGAACATTTCCGCATCGCTTAATTTTAAGTTCCATCGTTTAAAATCATTGGATATCCTGTTCAAGGCCCTTAAATCGCCCATTGCGGGGCGTTCGAAAAAATCTATCAAATCGGCGTTCAGCACATAAGTGGCAATATTGCTCCATGTAGCAGGAAGGGGCATGTTGGCTTCTTCCAAGGCCGACATCAATTGGTAATTTTCGTTAAATACCGTGTGGAACGTCGACTCGGCTGCGTCCAGGCTGTTTTGGGTGATCTCCTGAATTATTTTGATTTTTTCATCGGAGAACAAACTGGACAAAGAGAATTTTTCCGGCCCGAAATATTCTTGCAACGTTCCAATTACATCACCAAGGTTGGCTGCACGGAAAGCGGCGCTTGTTCGTTCATACATTTCATCAAATTTTGAACGGTTCATCGACACCGAAATATTGCCAATGATGTGTTGCTGCCCAAGGTATAAAACAGCATAACAAAAGGTCTTTTCAGCCTGGCTCAAGGTAGAACGGATGCGCAATTTACCGGCGGCAAATTTGGGTGTGCCGGCTTCAATACGTTCAAAAAACTCAACAGATGCGGTGTAATTGAACAGGTTAAGCCCATGTGGGTCTGCTTCAAAAAGGGAGGCGACGGCAAAATGAGTAGCCACCCGTTCGAGGGTAACCCGTGTCGGAATTACATTTTGTCGGAAACTGACAGCGCCGTTTGAAAGTACGTTACTAGGTGCATCAGCGAGGCGACGTGTAAACTCTGTTCGCAGGTCGACTCCAAATACATCATGCGTATAGTCCATCGCACGCAAAGCGTATTGCAATATCTGATTGGTTTCAATGCCTGAGATTTCGTCAAAAAACCAGCCGCAACTGGTGTACATCAAAATCGCAAACCGCTGGATTTCCATCAAACGCAGCACAGCTACTTTCTCCAGGTAGCTTAATTCCCTGCGTTGGTGTTTTTTTAAAAACTTGTCTACTGCTGCATCCGACCGGTTCAAAACCACTTCGATATAGTCATTTCTTGCAGCCCATGCGTCTTTAAGTAATCGATTGCCTTCCCTTTCAAAAAGAGGGGTAATTTCATCGCGCAACCAATCGAGCGTATCCCTCAAGGGCTTGCGCCAACGTTGGTGCCAGCCAGGTTTGCCGGAATTGCAACCGCAGTCGGCTCTCCAACGTTCAACGCCATGCACGCAGCTCCACGACGAGTTTTCATGTATTTGTACTTCCCAGGTTGGTGGGAAAAGCTCCAAAAACTGTCCGTAGTTTGTCAGCGATGCTTCTCCGTGATCTTCGATGTAATTCATGGCATCAGCGAGGGCCATTTCGCCATATCGGTGGTGATGGCCGTAACTTTCCCCATCGGTAGCGATATGTGCCAGCTGAGCGTCGTGGTCGTTGTCGAAAACGCGGGTGAGCCTGCTTGCAAAAGATTTTCCGCTGTTCAGTAGTCCGTTAAATGCAACCTCTTGTGCAATTGCTCCGTGGTAAAAATACAAGGCGATTTTTCGGCCACTTGGAAGCATACACCAATATGGATGCCTGGTATCGATTGTATCGGCGTCTACCTGTTTCCATTCTGCTGTCTGATTGGATATTTTACGAACGGACTTGGCTTGCCGTGGCGCAAGAATCGTATATTGAATTCCATGCGCTGCCAGCACCTCGAGCGTTTCAGTATCAACAGCGGTTTCTGCCAGCCATATTCCTTCCGGGTAACGGTTGAACCTGGATTCAAAGTCGCGCACACCCCAATACACCTGAGTTACTTTATCCCGGTAATTGGCGAGTGGCATAATCAGGTGGCTGAATACTTGTGCAACCGCCGAACCATGTCCGCCGAATCGGGTAGCGCTGCGTTGATCAGCTTTTAGAATTAATTCATACGCATCTGCGTCGTTTTCAGCCATCCAACTCAACAGCGTTGGTCCGAAATTGAATGAAATGCGGTTGTAGTTATTTCTGATTTTAACAATCCAACCGGTTTCGTCCAGAATCCGAGCTGCTGCATTAGGTGCATAACATTCGAAATTGATCCTGGTGTTCCAGTCATGAAAAGGATGCGCAGTTTCCTGGCGTTCGACGGTTTCGAGCCAGGCATTTTCGCGCGGGGGTTGGTAAAAGTGTCCGTGAATACAAACGTATTTATTCTTGCGAGCCATGCGGCGAAGGTAAGGTGAATTAAAAGTCTCCAAGTCGACTTAACAACCATTCTTTTTCTGCTAAGGGTTTGGTTTCGTGAATAGTTTGACGCAATGTTTGCCGGTCAGATCGATCCATCTGCATGATTTTGTGCACGATATGCATCAGGTTGATGTAATTATCGCGATGATAGCCCATGATTTTTTTTCGTCTGATAAAAGCGGCTGTAGCTTGTAAATGGGATTCCAGCAAATCGAATTCCTCGAGTTCATAATAGATTTTCAGTTGCAAGGTTTTCGCGGCCAGTGCAAGCATAGTTTCTTTGTATTCGGCCCTTTGCAACAAAAACAAAGCATCACCTAAATTGCTTTTTTGGTATTCAAGCCTGGCCATATTGAAGGCAAATAAGCTCTCACGATGCTGAATATCCAGGTGTTGAGTATATTCAGTTATAAATTTTTCTACCCATTCAAAATCCTGCACATTTAAACCGATGGTTGCCGCATTCAAATAGGTAAAGCGCGAAAGCACCCCTTCCGATAAAAAGTAGTTTTTGTCGAACCCTCTTTTGTACAGATCAAATTGATCGTGCAAAAACCGCAGATCCCCTTCGTTGTAACGGCGGGTGCAAAAGTTGATCGCCAGTATGTATAAATCCTGCAACTCTTCCGGTGGAAACAAAGTGTCATTTTCGAACAGTTCGTTTTTAAACAATTGAAAATGTTGATTTTCTCCGGGTTGCGTGAGCGCCAAATAGCACCGATAGTAAATGGACACAGCAGGCAAATGGAGGTATTTCTCTGCATAAGGCAGAATGGAGTCTAAAAATCCGAAGTTGCAGGCCGTATTGTATCGCGCCTGATGAGCCAACAAAAAACAGCATTGCCAGAGTTTGCGCGATAAAAATGCCACATCCAATTGATCGGAAAGGGGTTGAATAGCCATCGTTTCCACTTCCGGCAACTGGTGGATCGCACGGTATTTTTCCTCCTGAAATTTATACCATTCATAGTGGTACTCGGCATTGCGCCAAGGGCGATTCTTTAAATCATTGGCGCCATCCAACCAGGTTTCGGAAGCCGCAGTATGAAGATTACGTTGGCGCAGCGTTCTGCAGAGTCTAAATTGATACGCAGGTTTATCCTGTATGAAATCCCTCACTGCGAGGTATTTTTCGGCGGTTTGGAGTAAAGCGCTCATCGCCATCCGTACGCGCTGGTCGTCGTACGGCCCAACTCCAAATATTTGTTGAAAAACCTTTTCTTTATCAGGATAAGGCTTTCCTTGTGAGCGGCTCTTTTGAAGGATATGCAGTAGTGAAATTGCTTCAGATCGCTGGTTAAAAAACGGATTTTCCGTGAACTGGGCGAGAGCTCGCCAATCTTCTTTTGAAAAAGTATCTAAAAATCGTGCTAACTTACTTTTGTTCATAATTTTATTTGTAACAATTTTTTATTTTAAACCATTGAAAATCAATATTTAAAATAAAAAAAACAAAACAAATTCTGTTACAAACATAAGAATTTGTTTTTGCATCAACCGGATTTGATCAGGACATTTGTATCATTCTTTTACTCACTGAAAAAGTCATCATGAAAAACATTTACAATTTTCGATTACCACACTACTTATTTGTACTTCTTGGATTGTTCGTATGTAGCACGCTTCAAGCTCAATTTACGGTTTCAGGAAAGCTCGAAACGCCAACAGGGGCCACTATTCCTTTTTATAAAGTACTCATCAGCGGTGCTCAATCCCAGACCGTATTGACCGATCAAAACGGGAATTTCACCGTTTCGCTTCAAGCAGGAGAAGCCTATTCCGTTCAGCCTTTACATTGCAAGGATTATGCATTGAATGGTGTAACTTCTTTTGATATGATTTTAATCGATAAACATATTACCGGTGTTCAGCCATTAAACAATCCTTATAAAATCATTGCAGCCGATGTATCGAATAATCAATTGATAGGGAATTTTGATACCACCTTAATGCGAAGACTCATTTTAGGGATTGAAACCGAAATTCCGGCAGGCAATTATCGATCAGTACCTAAAAGCTACAACTTTCCAAATCCTCAAAATCCTTTTTTCCCTCCTTTCCCAGAGTCTTATTTTATCCCTAACCTGGACCAAAATCATATAAATGTTGACTTTGTAGTGATTAAAATTGGCGATGTCAACAATACCTGCATCTACGTATCAAACGAACAGTGTCAGAATTTTGCACTACCGTCAAAAATTTCTGGCAGTGTATTTCAAGACAATAATCTTGACTGTACCCTTCAAACCGGTGAAAATGGTTTGAACGGTTGGTTAGTGAGTGCATATGACGGTGATAATCAGTTTTCTGCATTAACTCAGGAGAATGGCACGTTTTCCATCGGACTGGTTCCAGGCACGTACGATTTGGTTGTCACCAAACCTAACCAGCTTTGGGATGCTTGTACCGACACAATTTACGATGTCACCGTAGCAGACAATGCCACTGAGCTGAGGAACTTTGCTATGCAAGTAGTAAATAGTTGCCCTCAAATGGATGTGTCTTTATCTACTCTTGGGTTACGCCGTTGTTTTGTGAATATCTACAAAGTGTCGTATTGTAATTTAGGAACCAGCACCGCCAATGATGCACGGGTAGAGGTTGTCCTTGATCCTTTTTTCGAATTTAGTTCAAGTACGACTCCATCTACACCGCTTGGCAACAACACCTACTCCTTTGATCTTGGTGATGTCCCCTCCGGTTTTTGCGGTGATTTCAACATTATTTTTACGCTCAGCTGTGATGCCGTACTTGGCCAAACCCATTGCATAGAGGCTTCTATTTTCCCTGATACCGTTTGCAACTCACCTGCGAGCAATTGGGCCGGCGCCGACTTGCATGTTACCGGCACCTGTGTACAAGATCAGGAAGTGAAGTTTACGGTGACTAACCACGGCGGTATGATGACACAAGCTTCGAATTATATCGTAGTGGAAGATATTGTCGTGATGACGCCTCCGGTACAAAATCCGTTTACCCTTGCAAGCAATGAGCAAATGATAATTACTGTTCCAGCCACAGGAGCAACAGTTCGGTTGGAAGTTGAACAACCGGAAGGTCACCCTTGGTCTGATAAAGCAAGCGCGACCGTTGAAGGTTGTGGCACCAATCCATCAGGCGGTTTTTCTTTGGGTATGGTGAATCAGTTCCCTATTTACGACCAGGCGCCTTATACGGATACTGATTGTCGTGAAAACACTGGTTCATTCGACCCCAATGATAAACAAGGGTTCCCAAAAGGCGTGTCGGAGGAACATTATATTCCATTGAATCAGGCGATCGACTACCTCATTCGTTTTCAAAATACGGGAACAGATACCGCTTTTACGGTTGTAGTAAGAGATACCATTGATGCGAATTTTGATGTATCCAGCCTAAAGATTACCGGCTCAAGTCATGCTTACAGATTGGATATACTGGAAGGGAATGTGTTACAATTTACATTCAACCACATCATGCTGCCGGATAGCAACGTGAATGAGCCACTATCGCATGGCTATGTATCGTTCCAAATCAAGCCAAGGGAAGGATTACAGGAAGGAGTAGTTGTCAAAAACTTTGCAGCGATTTATTTCGATTTCAACGAGCCGGTGGTCACCAACACAACTTCGCATACCTATGGCAGTCAGTTTCTGGAAGTGAATCACCTTGTTTTTGAACCAGATCTGGCACTTGAGATGTTTCCCAACCCCACGGCCGGCGAATTGAATTTCCTGCTCAAGAGTCCAAATCAGCTGGAAGGCGAGTTGATTATTTATGATAATCGCGGAAGAATCGCTTTAAAACAACCGTTCCAGCATAATAACTTCACGATGAAGGGCGATCATTTACCATCCGGCGTTTATTTCTTCCGGATAATTTCCAACGAGCAGTTGATGGCGGGAGGGAAGTTTATCGTAGTTGATGAAAAATAAAATTAGAATGCTGAGGGATGGGTAATTGGATGTGAGCGTTATATTATTCATGCATCAACATCCTTCCAATATTGGAATACCCCCCCCTTTGGGGAAGTAGGCGCAAAAACTTTAGAACCCTTGCTGATTGCTGATGCAAACGGCAAGGGTTCTTTCTTTAGTGAAATTGCTTGGAGTGAAATGCAATGACTCTGCTTTAATTCCGGGGTATCGGGATGAATCAAATGGAAGTGGGACCAACCAAAACACTTCATTGCAAAGGTGTCGGTATAAATCTTAAGGAAGCGGCACCCACAAAAAAAGCCTTCTTTGCATAGCAAAGAAGGCTAGTAAATTGAGTTGGCACCGACCTACTCTCCCGGGACATCTGACCCAGTACCATCGGCGCTGGCGAGCTTAACGACTCTGTTCGGAATGGGAAGAGGTGGACCCT
>JAEUUR010000012.1 GCA_016787465.1 Saprospiraceae bacterium
GCCGAATTCAATGTGATTTTGCATGAAATTCATCGCGATAACCTGCAGAGGGGGTATTTTTACCACGAAGGGAAAATACCCGCCAACGCTTTTTTGAATATCACCCAACATGCTCTACGCGCCCAAAAACACTTCTGGGCATTCCAATTTGTTGATTCGCATAAGGATTTGATCCTGGGTGAGAATGAATCGCACGATTTTTATAAAATGAACCTCGCATTGTACTATTTCGCAGAAAAAAAATACGAAGAAGCGCTGCAGATCATTCCCTTTACTTCTACGAACATCTATTACCACCTCATGGCGCGTCGGCTCGAATTGAAAATTTTCTACGAATTGCGTTCCGATATCCTGCCCAGCAAAATAGATGCCTTTAAAATGTTTGTCAGCAGAGCCGGAAACAAAACGTTTTCCAAACATTTGTCAGAACTGTTTACCAATTTCGGGAATTTCGTATACCAACTAAGCTTATCAATTCCAGGGGATAAAAAACGGTCGGAACAATTACTGAAACGCATCAACTCCAAAAAACTGGTGGGCGAACGTGGGTGGCTGATTGAAAAAGCCCAGGAAATAGGAACAGCCAAAAACCCCCGAAATTAAAAAAGCCCAGTTTTGTGTTACAGTATAAAGTTCTTGCTGAATCAAACCTGCGCCACAACGCGGGTTTTTTAGTTTTTATCCCGTTTCATTGCCTGAATTTAACATAAAAGGGAGTACGAAATTGTTATTGTTTACCGCTTTGCGCCTCCGCCATCTTTGCCTTGTCAATGCGCATGACACTTTCTTTTTTCATTTTTAAACATGCAAAAACACAAAGCAATGAAACGTCTTACTTTTAAATTACTTGCTGGAGCAACGCTCACTTTCGTATTGATTTTCCTGAATGCTTGCCAGAAAGAAACGTTTGATTCCCAAAATCTGAAAGAAGTTCAAAACCCCGTTGCCGCCGACCGATCTGCTGGCCACATTACCTATGGCGTCACGCGCTTCGATGGTGTAAACGCCTGTGAAATCGTCGGTATTGAAGAAGGCTCTGGTAATGTAGTCAGCCAAACCAATGCTACTGTTATCGACCCTTCAGGCAATTTAGTAGTGCTAGACAATCTCAAGGGTATTTGCCTGACAAGCTGGGGCCAATATTTTATCACCACAGGATCGCCGGCTTCTTCTAACCTGGGTGTTTCCGCCTACGATAATGCCTTGTTTAAAGTTGATCCGGTGGGCGGCCAGTGCAGCTACTTTGGTTCCGTTTGCCCGTTCGGCACGGTTTCCGATCTGGAATTTAACCCACTCACGAACACTTTCTTCGGCCTGTTGAACAATTCCAACAACATCCTGGAAATCCAGCCGGACGTTAATGGCAACTATACTGTGTACACGCCTCCGGCAGCTATTATCGGTATTAACGGCAGAATTTTAAGCGGCCTTTCACTGGTACGCGATCAATCCAACACGTATTTGGTAGGCGCAGCCACACGCCCCGGTGTTACGATCCTTGATGCTCAATTGTATCAAATACCTGCAGGTGGCGGTTTGGCTGCATTCATGACCAACCTGGCGCCCCTGGGCGACTTCGCCGGAGGTCATTGCGGCATCGGTTTCGATCTCGACCTGAACCACCTTGCCGTAAACAGAGCCAATCCAGCCATCTCAACGTTAGCTCCAGGCTTGAATGAAGTGAATCCATGGGTTGCTCCACCGTTGCCAGGTGTAACCAACACCAACAACTGGGGGCCTGCGTCGTTCGATTTTGAAGACCTGACTTCTTCTGTATATTAAATTTAGTTTGCATTCCGGCGTCAAGACGGGCGGAAACCTGCGGCCTTGGGTCGGCGGGTTTCCGCCTTTTTTGCTATAACCCTGTGTACCTACTAAAATCAAAATTGAGTTGCACTTGACGCTCTTTTATCCAAGAACAAGATCAGCTACACGGCAGCATCCAAACTACTGCTTATCTTCTTGACCAAACGGTATTTTGCCGCTGCTCTTGTCTATAACCTGCACGCTGACCACGCCGCTCCGATTATTTTTTTGAACGGATAATACCTTTAAAATTCTTCAGTATTTTTTCGAAAGCGTAGCCACATCCAAATTTTACTGTTGAAATCAGCTATCGTTTCCGACTTCCGGCCTTTGTTTTTGTCAAAATTCTGACAAATTTTGTTTCCTGGCACCTTTTTCTGTAATACTTATTTCTTTGGTACGTTAAAATTAACAATTCAACGAATGTTGATTTTGCGTACAAAGGATTTTTTTATAAAAAATTCCGGCAACGGCTTGCGAATTTCCAAGTTGGCATTACCTTTGCACAGAATTTAATTCTTAATTCAATAAAAATACCGTTTGTTTATCGGATAAAATTTTACGCTTTTTTCACTTTGTAAAATTTAATTTCAACCAATTTGAGGTTTTTTGAAAAACTGGAACGCATTTTGAATAACTCTTTCCAGTTCAAATTCAATCACACTTTAATCTGGTAAAAATCATCCGATATCATGAACGTAAAATTTTTCGCCGCCGCCGCGCTCGTCGCCACCCTCGCTACCACCACCATCCAGGCTCAAAGCACTTATAAAATGGGCTTTACACTGGGTAGCAATTATTCTTCTCTCAGCTCTGACTTATTCACCACCGCCTCCGGCCGATTGAGCGCCGCAGCGGGTTTTACCATTTCACTTGGCTTTGGCGATCGTTTTGATCTCAGCCCTGAAATTATGTTCGTCCAAAAAGGTGCAAGTGCAAAAGTGGTTAATTTCCAGCCTGAAAACGAACCTGTTGAAGGCACTTACAATTTTTACTACAACACTTTTGAAGCCGGCGTTTTAGGCGGATTTAAACCTGTTGCTTCTTTGCCATTCCGTATTCAGGCAGGCGGATTTTTTGGTTCGCACTTCCACAACCTGGATCGCAAACAAAAAGACTTGTACGTAGGTGATTACAAAGACGTCAACGAGGCCACGAAAGTTGTCGACTTGAATGAAGCTTTCACGGGAGTTGATTTTGGCCCTGCATTTGGCATCAGCGCCGGCGAAGGCCGTTTCCGCGTAGCAGCTCGTTACTACCTCGGCATGCGCAACCTGAACAACAACCGCGATTTTGTAGAAAAAAGCAACCGTATTACCACCAATTCCATGCGTTTGTCGGTGACTTATTTCTTCAAACAGTAATCAATGGGGTTTGTCTTTGGGTGCTGATCTAAATTTCCACCCAACAGGCTGATAACTCACCAAAAACACAAGAGGCCGTTTCCTGCCGCAGGAAATGGCCTCTTGTGTTTTTAAAGCAAAAAAATCAAACGTGCGCTGCCGTAGCTGCTATCAGTGATTCGAACATGGCGTAGCCATCGGTATTAGCTAAAACGGCCTCTCCGGCACGTTCGGGGTGTGGCATCAGGCCAAACACATTTCTGTTGGCATTGCAAATACCTGCGATATTGCGCAAGGCGCCGTTCGGATTAGCTTCAGGCGTGACGTTTCCGGCTGGGTCGCAATAGCGGAAAATTACCTGATCATTACGTTCCAGTTCGTCGAGCGTTTTTTCATCAGCGAAGAAGCGGCCTTCCGCATGCGCGATGGGAATTTTATAAGCCCGGTTCAGATCCAGATCGGCCGTAATGGGCGAGTTGTTGGTTGTGGGTTTGATCCAGACATTGCTGCAAATGAACTGAAGGCCTTCGTTGCGGAGCAAAACGCCCGGCAGAAGCCCACATTCGCACAAGATTTGAAAACCGTTACAAACTCCGAATACATATCCGCCGGCATTGGCGAATTCTTTTACCGCCGCCATAATCGGTGAAAATTGAGCGATCGCGCCTGCGCGCACATAATCGCCATAGGAAAAACCGCCAGGCAGCACCACACAGTCGGTAGCAGGGTTAAAACCGGCCGGAAGCACTTTTTCCTTGTGCCAAATTTTTACAACTTCTCTACCCATGACGTCGCCGATCATGTGAACCATATCGTCGTCGCAGTTGGAACCGGGGAAAACAATTACGCCAAACCTCATAAGAGATGTTGAATTTAAAGTGATGTTTCGGAAACTGGCAAGATTTCCCAAAGTTGACGAATGCGCGCTTCCCAAGTATTGGATTGCGCTATTTCCACCCGCTTTTGGATCAAATCCGGGTTGTTTTCCTGAAGAGCCGTTTGAATATTTCGGATAAAATCCGCGTGTTGGCTGCTCAGATAAATAACCGGTGCAAAGCTACGGATGTCTTCTGAAAATTCAGTACTCACAACGGGTTTACCGGCTGCGAGATATTCATTTATTTTCAGGGGGTAAATACTTTCAGTCAGGGTATTGCAAAGAAACGGGATGAGTACGCAATCCATGTGCTGCAAAAACGGCGGCAGGGCATCCAGGTTTCGGCTTCCGGTAAAAACGACATTGGGTAATTGATCCAGGCCAATGACCGCGGGCTCTGAACTGTTGAGCGGGCCAACGAGCAGCAAGGTACAATCAGGGTAGGCGAGTGCCGTTTGTTTGAGCAGCGGATAGTCGATACGCAGCGCGTCGAGGTTGCCGATATAGCCGATCACGCGCTGCGGCCGCTGGTCTAACTCAGCAGGTCGGGGGAATACGGTGGTTCGGACTTTTTCAAAAACCCGGATATCTGCTGCGTTAAAATAGGTAACCAGGCGACGGGCGACGGGCTTTTTCAAACGAGTCAGGTTGGTGGAGGTAACCAAAGTGATATCCGCATTCCGACAAGCTTCATTTTCAAGTTCGTAACCGTGACGGGCCGTGTAGGCATCCTGCGTGATATCGTCGATACAATGATAGATTGATGCGACGGCCCCCATTTCTTTGGGCAGCCAACCGGCAAAAAAAGGATTGTAACAATTGATATACAAGTATTTATCTACGTTTTCGCGTTGCAAAGTCCAACGAATACTCCTCAAAAGGATGTGGTTGTTCCAACGCTGCAGCAGGTTGTACAACCTGCCCGGCGGCAACCAGTTGATTGGCAGGGTCATGGGCGGATGCACCGCCAGAAAATTTTCCGGTATGGAATCGAGGGTTTCGTAGTTGTTCCGCCTTAAAAAAGAAGACAGGCATCTTCGAAGTACCCAGGGGTCGCCTTTCAACAATCCAAAAACAACATCTTTGATGGAATAGGGATGATTGACATAGATGACACGATGATTTTTCGCCAGCTCCCGAGCCATAGAAAGGGAAATGGAAGAGTAAGGGTTATCTGTACGAAAAAGGGAGAAAATGACGACCGTCATGAGCGTAAATATACCACAATTCAGTGTGGGTGTGGGTGTGGGTGTGTATTTTGCAGGTGGCTGTTAATCACAAAAAAAGCCTTCTTTGCATAGCAAAGAAGGCTAGTAAATTGAGTTGGCACCGACCTACTCTCCCGGGACATCTGACCCAGTACCATCGGCGCTGGCGAGCTTAACGACTCTGTTCGGAATGGGAAGAGGTGGACCCT
>JAEUUR010000083.1 GCA_016787465.1 Saprospiraceae bacterium
CTGCTAATGGCTGTGGAATTGGCCAATTTTGAGGTGCTTCAACAGGTAATTCGCCGTTGTCTGAGCAAGGGCTTGCTCACCGATTGGTTTTTGTTCAACAACCGCTCGCTGCGCATTGCTCCACCGCTCATCATCAGCAGGGAAGAGATTGAATGGGCCTGCAGTGTCATTTTGGAATCTTTGGATGAGGTGGAAAGCGGAAGTGCAGGATAACATGTTAAAAAAATCTCAAAGCCGCCGGCCTGTACATCTTTTGTTGATTTCAAGTGTCTTTGAGTTTATTTTCAACACCAGCCAAGATTCAGAATGAAAGCAACCTCTACTCTGTTAACGCTCGCAATTACACTCTCTTTTTTCTTGATTACGGCGGCCCGGGCTCAATCCACACTCCTCATCAACGTTAAAGACAACGAAAAAACGCCCCTCATAGGCGCCACTGTGCAAATGGTACGCCTGGCTGATTCCGTCACCGTTTCGGAAGTGACCGACCCCGACGGAACAGCCAAATTCGACCGGCTCTCGCAGGGCCTGCACAGCGTCGTCATCCGGTACATCGGGTTTCAGAGTCTGGAGAAATCCGTTTCCATCAAATCCGGACAAAACCGCCTCGATTATGTTCTGCAACCCGAATCTCTCGCACTGGGCGAAGTCACGGTGACAGCCAAACGCCCGCTCATCACGCAGGAAGACGACAAAATGATCATTGACCCCGAACCCATTGCCAACACCAGCACCAGCACTTTGGAGGTACTGGAAAAAACGCCCGGTATTTTTGTGGATCAGGAAGGCGGCATTTTTCTCAACAGCGCCACACCAGCATTGATTTACATCAACGGCAGAGAACAGCGTATGAGCGCCCGCGATATTGCTACCATCCTGCAAAGTCTGCCGCCGGGAAGCGTACAAAAAATTGAGGTTTTGCGTACCCCTTCCACCAAATACGATGCAGCCAGTTCGGGCGGTATCGTCAATGTAGTACTCAAAAAGGGCGTTCGCATCGGGCGCACCGGCTCGATCAATTTGGGCATGAATCAGGGGGTTTACGGCAACCGGTTCCTCGGCATCAACCTCAATGACAGCGGCGGAAAAGGCGCATATTACCTCAATACCAACTACAACCGCAACGACGCGGTGGAAGACCTGATTTCCAATCGTGAATTGACTGCCGAGAACACGCTGTCCCAAAATGCCCGTTCTCGTTTTCCTTCCGATTTCGGTTATGTGGGCTACGGACTCAGCCTCGACCCCAACGATCGCTGGGGGTTTAACTACGACGGCAGGGTGAATCTGGGGCTGCGGCGCTCTTCGGCTTACAACCTCAATGCGATCAACTCATTGGATAATGTTCTCCTTTCGGAAAACGACAACAGCACCGACAACCGCACCGTTTTTTTCAGTCTTCAGCAAGATCTGGGGCTGATTCACAAACTCGATACCATTGGTTCTGAGTGGGATACGAAGTTTAGCTACAATTACAACAGCAACGCCAACGAACAGAATTACAGCATCCAATCGCTGCTGCCGCTCGCAGGTACCTTGGCCGGCAATGGCGACAACCGCCAGGATCGCCAATTTTTCTTGTTGCAATCCGACCTTACTTATCGCTTTCCCAAACAGGGCGTCAAGTTGGAAACAGGTTTCAAAAGCACCTGGCAGAGTTATCAAAGCCGCGCCGATTATTTTTTTAATGTCAACGGCGGCGCTTCTCAACTTGATGATTTGCGTACCAATGCCTTCAATTACCGCGAAAACATCAACGCGGCATATTTGCAAGCCTCCAAATCGCTGCCCGGTAACTTCCTGCTCAAAACCGGCGTGCGGATGGAAAACACGCGCATGGACGGCCGGCAGACCGTACCTGCCGATACGAGTTTTGTCATCAACCGAACCGATTGGTTCCCTTACGTTTATCTCAGCCGGCCTGTGGTCAAAATCGCTGGTTTTTCACTTCAAAGCTACCTCATTTACCGCCGTACCATCAACCGGCCCGGCTACCAAAACCTGAATCCTTTCATTAAGATAGTGGACCCGTATTTGTATGAAACCGGCAATCCTGCGCTGCAGCCACAGTTCACCGACAACATCGAGGCCAACATCAGCATGAACGAGATGCCCATATTTGCCATTGGCCGCAATTATACCCGCGATATTTTTTCCAATGTGGTTTATCAAGACCCAAACTTCCCGGAAGTGGCCGTGCGCACTTTCGACAACGTGGGAAAAAACAGGGAAACATACTTCCGCATTGTAGGCGCCATACCGCCGGGCAGCAGGTACTTTTTTGTGCTCAGCGCCCAATACAATCTCAACGATTACAATGGTTTGTACGAAAATCAACCGCTCAGCTTTTCGCGGGGCAGCTGGCAGTTGTTCACCTTCCACTCCTTCAATCTCACACCCGACACCAAACTCACTATGAACGGTTTTGTAATGTTTAAAGGACAGCAGAATTTCTATGAATTAGATACTTTCGGGCAGCTCAATTTTGGCCTTACCCAAACGATGTGGAAGAAAAAACTGAGTATCACGCTCAGCGCCCGCGATGTGCTGCGCACGATGGTTACCCGTTTCAATATTAACCAGGGGTCGATCAATGTAATAGGCGAGCGCTACAACGACAACCAGCGTTTTGGACTGAATTTGCGCTATAATTTCGGCATGAAAAAACGCGAAGAACAACAAAATATGTTCTCGCCCGGAGATGGGGAGTGAGGGCAGGGCTTTAGGTTATGGTTTTCGGGTTGGAACGGGCTT
>JAEUUR010000131.1 GCA_016787465.1 Saprospiraceae bacterium
CATCGGTCATGTTGGTCAGACGGTCGGGGCGGGCGGCATCACCGTAGGTGTAGGTGAGTACATCTATATTATCGTAGGTGCTGTTTGGCTTGAGTCCGCGGCGGGTGTAGGTTTTGAGATTGCCATTGAGGTCGTAACTGATGTTGCTTTCGGAGTAGTTGTTGGTGAACGTCCAGGCGCTGCCGTTGTGGGTGAAGTGGGCTGCGGCGGTCAGTCGGTTGTTGTAATCGTAAGAAAATCGGTATTGCTGTCGGTTGATACAGGTTCCGCCGGTGTTGGTGCGCCAGATCATGCCTGCGATGTTGCCGTTGTACTGCGGCGTGGCGCCGTTGGCGTTGCTTTCATAATCGAGGCTCATGCTGAACAGGTCGGCCATGTTGTTATCGCTGACCAGGGCGGCGCAGGAGCCAGGGTCGTTGATGCCGGTGAGCCAGCCGCGGATGTTGTAGGTGTAGTCGAGGCTTTGGAGGTATTCAAATGAGGAGCTCAGATCAATATTAGATGTGCCGTTGTAATTGCTTGCGTGCAAGCGTTTGTCGGAAAGGCGGTTGAGTTCATCGTACAGAGGAGCGGCGGTGACGCGCCAGTTGCGATTGTTGATTTTATGGCGCGTGAAACGCAGGCGTCCGGCATGGTCGTACACATACTCCTCTCGGATGGTGAATGTTTTCAGCGTTCCTCCCGGAGGAGTGGCCGTATGATCGCGCCGGGTTTTGGTGACCCGGTTGGCAAAATCATAAACTACCATTATTTCTGTTGGTAGTTTATCAATCTTAATCGGCCACTGTCATCATCAATTCTCGTTAGAATTCCAAAAGAAAACAATTTGTCTATTATAAAGTTGGTTTCATTATCTTTTACACTTTCTAAAATCAAATTCTCATGAAAATATTTATCTATGAGGCTTTCAGTACTCAATGTCCCGTAATCCATTGAATTAGAATTTAATGTAATTATTTGAAACCCTATTTCATCTAGTTTTTCATTAGAAACTAATAGCGTGTCTGACTTTATTATTATATCCTTGATGATATTTGAATATTCTAAAAAAGAACAATTTGTTTGCTTGTTGACTAATCTAAACAAATCCACATTTTCAATAATTGCTTTTCCTGCAAATGTGCTAGATTTAATGGGTAAGGAGATAAAGATGCCATTTGTGCTAACGTCATTAAGTGCAATATCCAAAAACTGGCAATGTGTTTTGCAAGAATGAGCAACCAAGAGGATAAAAATCAATAAATATTTCATGTTAATTTTTGTGTGTGTCATGAAGCATATGTTTGGGTATAGGCTTACCACTATAATCAGTTCTTTTGGGATTCTTCGCGGCTGCCCGTGCCTTGTTTTCAATATTCACAGCATCAACTTCTGCCCTTCTTATACCGTTTTTTGTTTTGCTCCAATCCGTTTCAGCTTGGTCATAATCATATCCATGTCCCAAAAGTTCATGAGCTAATGCTGCCCTTGGATGCCTTTTACCACCTTCTCCATATTCGTCTGTAGGGTTGAAAAAAATATTTGTGCCAGTAGGCTTATTTTGGGCTGCATTTTCTTTGTTGGTTGGTTTAGTAATATTTTCTGGATTTTCCCATTGGTCGGTCATGGCGATTGAGTGTATGTTTTCACTTTTTTCAAGCACACTTATTCTACAAGCAAACTCTTCATCGTCTTGTGCAAGTTGGTTTATTTGCGAGGCTACTTGAGTCACATATTCATTCTCTCCACTGTATTCCCCCCCATCTTCACTATAAAGTTTACCATTTTTATATTGAACTTTCCGATCCTGCATTTCAGTTGAACCGTCCTCTTTTGTGACAGAAACTTGATACCATATCCAAATTTCTTTGCCATTTGGATCAATATAATACAGAGGATTGTTGGCAACAAAATTATATATCCCTTGTCCGGCGTACTTCTCCGCCAGCGGATCCACGCTCCACCACCTGCCCAGCGCCGCATCGTACCACCTTGCCCCGTAATCACTCAAATTCAATCCAAAATCTTCGTTCAATTCCTTGCCGTTGTAGGTGTAGTCGTTGGCCGGACTGTTCGTACCCATGCCTTCCATTAACATGCCAAAGGGGTAATAGTGCATGTTTTCCAGGTGCGTCAACGTCGCGCCCGCCCCCGCGCGAAAGTTCACGCGCGCGTTGCCCAGGTGGTCTTTGAGCGTGTACTCGTAGCGGTAAACCGCGCCATTGGGGGGATGGGGTAAGTTTGTCCCAATATCTCAGGGATTTTTTGACAGAATTGATTAGATTATCAAATTATTTGTATTTTCAATAAGTTCTCGAAATTTTTCAAGTAAAAATAGCAGTTTTGAAGGGTCACCAGAAGCATCGAAAA
>JAEUUR010000140.1 GCA_016787465.1 Saprospiraceae bacterium
GTGCTTTCCGAACCGTTCCCCACCTTTCCGGATGGCTTTCCAAGCGCGTTTATTGAAGCTTTCGAAGCGAAAATTGGCGTCAAAACATTGGGAAATTACGCTGCTTCAGGCACGGCCATCATCAATGAACTGGGAGATGAACATGTAAAAACAGGCTTCCCAATTGTGTACACTTCAGCCGACAGCGTGTGTCAAATCGCCATGCACGAAGCCGTTTTTCCAATTGAAAAACAGTACGAAATTTGTGCCGTCGCGCGTGAAATGCTCACGGGGCCGTATGCGGTCGGACGCGTGATCGCCCGACCATTCGAAGGTTCCTCCGGCAACTACCAGCGTACCAGCCGACGCAAAGATTTTTCGTTGCTTCCACCACATACCTTACTTGATGCCCTGCTTGAATCAGGTTCTGATGTGTACGGCATCGGTAAAATTGTTGATATTTTTGCAGGCAAAGGCATTAATAGATAAGTGAAATCGGCAAACAACCAGGAAGGCATTCACGCTACCATCGAGGCCATACGACAACCGGGTTCCGGATTAATATTTACGAACCTGGTCGATTTTGACATGCTTTACGGGCACCGGCGTGATGTAGAGGGCTACGCGAAATCCTTGATGGAATTCGACGCATATTTGCCTGAAATTATTTCTGGCTTGCGCAACGACGACATGCTGATCGTCACCGCCGACCATGGAAATGACCCAACTTTTACAGGTAATGATCATACCAGAGAATACATTCCCATCCTGAATTTTGGTGCAGGAATAAAACCCGGATACAACATCGGCACCCGTGCATCATTTGCCGATATTGCAGCCACCATAGCAGAAGCCTTACAAATTCATTTCAGCACCCCGGGCCAAAGTTACTATTCAGACATACGCTTATGAGTCAATTCCTAGCAGCATCCGAACTGGTGCTCAATCCCGACGGCAGTGTGTACCACTGCAACCTCCATCCTGAAAACCTGGCCGATACGGTGCTGCTGGTCGGCGACCCCGGCCGGGTTCCCAAAGTTTCCAATTACTTTGATCAGGTTGATTTTAAAACCCAAAAACGAGAAATCGTTACGCATACCGGCCTGAAAAACGGCAAAAGAATTTCCGTGGTGTCAACCGGGATGGGTACCGATAATATCGACATTGTTTTAAGCGAACTCGACGCCCTGGCGAATATCGACTTGAAAGAACGGCGGCTAAAAACAGAACACAAACAATTGACGTTCATTCGATTAGGCACATCCGGCTCCCTCCAGGAGGACTTGCCAGTTGATAGTTTTCTGGCCACCACCCATGGTTTGGGATTTGATGGGCTTGTACATTATTACGAACATGCCGAGTCGTTTTCAAACCATCCGTTTATTGATGCGTTTATTCAAGACGTGCAATGGGATCCTCGATTGCCCAGGCCTTACCTCGTTGAAGGCGACTCGCAGCTCATTCGAAAAGCGGAGGCCTTGGGTTTTTACACAGGCGTTACAGCCACTGCTACAGGGTTCTACGGACCGCAGGGAAGGGTGCTGAGGCTTGGTGTTCAGGATAAAACCATGAATGAAAAATTATCCAAATTCCGTTTCAATAACCTGCGTATTACCAATTTTGAAATGGAAACATCCGGCATTTACGGGCTTTCATCCCTCATGGGGCACCGCGCATTGAC
>JAEUUR010000439.1 GCA_016787465.1 Saprospiraceae bacterium
GCTTTGTCATCGACGGCGCCTTCTACTTCCACGAACTTAGCGCCAAGACTGAGTACCTCTTCTTTGGCGGCTGCACGTACATCGAAAGCTTCAACCACGGCACCTAATCGTTTGGCGGTTGCGATCGCTTGCAAACCCGCAACGCCGGCCCCCAAGATAAGTACCTTGGCGGGTTTGATCGTTCCTGCCGCAGTCATGAACATCGGAAAAAAGGTTGGCAAATGGGTGGCTGCAAGCAGTACCGCTTTATATCCGGCAACGGTGGCCATGGATGACAAGACATCGAGTGCCTGGGCGCGGGTTGTGCGTGGCGCCAGGTCGAGGCTGAATGCGGATACATTTGTTGGAAGCAGCACTTGAGCCACTTCAGTTCGGGCAAGCGGGTTGAATTGTCCAATCAATACCTGACCCGGAGAAAGTTTTTTAACCTCTTCATCCGTCAACGCATGGATTTTTACCAAAATCTTGGATTGTTTAAGCACACTGTCCCTGTCAGCAAGTTGTGCGCCTTGCGTTTCGTAACTACCATCATTAAAAAAGGCGGCTGATCCTGCGCCTTTTTCTACAAGCACTTTTTCAATGCCAAGTTTTAACAAGGCTGGAACAGCATCGGGGCTAATTGCCACGCGTTGTTCGCCTTCAGACTCTTTTAATATGCCGAGCGTCATAATTTGGTTTGAATTATATAGGCGTTTAGTAAAATTTGAAGCGCCGAAATTAGAGAGTTTCTGAAAAGTGGCGCCTATTGTTTTAAAATTTGATGATAAATCTTTGGCAGGTGAAGCGTTTTGTCTGCAAAGTGTCTCTTCATACGCAGAAAAGGTAGTTTTGTACGCCCTCTTACGCAACCGAATTCTTTTGATATACGTATTTGGGAAATGTAATTTTTTGTACGTTTGCAACCAATGGCAATTGATTACCGAACCGTAACCTCTTTAGAAGAAGTCGCCCAGATTCTCGATTTACAAGCACATAATCTTTCAACTGCCATTACGCCTGAAACAGCTCTTACGCAGGGCTTTCTAACGGTTCGCCATGATTTAGATATCCTCTGGCGTATGAATCAGGTTGAGCCTTCAATAATTGCCAAATTTGAAAACAAGGTGATTGGCTATGCATTGGTAATGTTGCCAGGTTTTGCACACGACATCCCTGTACTTCAGCCCATGTTTGATCTAATTGATCAACTTGCCATTGCGGATATCAACCAGGGAAAACATGCTAACTGGTTTGTGATGGGCCAGGTTTGTGTGGATGAAAAATTTCGAGGTATGGGCGTTTTTGACGGATTGTATCAAAAAATGACTGAAGTGTATCGCAACAAGTTTGATTTTGCCATCACTGAAGTTGCAGCCCGGAATACCAGGTCATTGCGGGCACATCAAAGAGTCGGTTTTAAGGATATTCACCAATACTCAGAAACCATAACAGGGGAAACCTGGCATTTAATCATGCTTCATTTTAAACATTGAATTCAACGTCAACCAACGTATCAAAGTCTAATCATAGCACATGAGAAAAATTTACATCCTGTTGTTGTTTGTTTTTGCGGTCAATGCAGTTTTCGGACAATGCCCGCCGCCTGGATTCCCAAATTCAGGTAATACATGTCAGCAAGCGCCAATTCTGTGCGATAACCTGGACGGGTATTGCAACACCATTAATAACAATAACGTCCAGCAGAATTTTCCCGGATGCGGCGGTGGTTGGGTGTTGAATAACGACGAATGGTTCGCTTTTTTTGCCGGTACCACCACGATCACGATCCAGATTACACCAACGAACTGTACCTCCACCGGGAATAACCAGGGCCTGCAAGCCGGCATTTATCACGGTTGTGGAGGTTCTGTAATGGATGTTCAATGCGCGTGTGAGGAAGACCCCTTTATTCTTACCTCCACTAACTATGTCGTGGGTGATATTTATTGGTTTGTAATTGATGGTTGCGCCGGCGACGTTTGTGATTATTCAATTGATGTGTTGGCAGGCTCAACCGTACCTTTCCCTCCAGTGATTAATGACCCGGTCACCGGACCAAATCCAATATGCGCAGGAACTTCCGGGACGTATTCCATTCCGGATATCAACGGCGCTTCAACTTATACCTGGACGCTCAACCCACCTTCAATGGGTACTATGACAGGCGGCAACGATCAGGATGTAAACGTAGCGTGGGCAGCTAATGCCAGCGGCACGGCCCAATTGTGCGTTTCCGTTGGAAACTATTGCTATCCAAATGCCGACTCTGCTTGCATTACCGTAAACGTAACTCCGAGGCCAACGGCCGCTATTTCAGGCAGTGGTATAATTTGCGCCGGATCAAATTCTACAGTTAACCTCACTGTCACCTTCACGGGCATTGGGCCCTGGACGTTCACACCCTCGTTAAATGGCGTTCCACAAACACCGATAACTACCACAGACAACCCTTACACATTCCCGGTTACACAGGCTGGCACCTGGACATTACAAAGTGTGAGAACCGAGGCCGGCGCACAATGTCCCGGTACAGTATCAGGCACAGCTGTGATAACAGAAATTACCCTAAACCCGAGCTCCACCACGGTGGCGGCCACTTGCGGACAAAGCAACGGATCAGTAAATTTAAGTGTCAGTGGCGGCAATGCGCCATATACTTACATCTGGTCGAATGGCATCACAACGCAGGATTTGAGCAGTACGCCACCAGGCACATATACCGTTACAATTACCGATAACAACGGATGTACGGTTACCCACACAGCTACCATTGCCGACAACATGGTGAACTTAAACCTGTCGGCCGTAACTACCAATAATACAAATTGCGCCACGCCGTTTAATGGCTCCATCAACTTGTCGGTTTCACCCTCCGGCTCTTACACATATAACTGGTCGAACGGCGCAACCACAGAGGATATTAATAACCTTGAACCAGGAACTTACCTGGTAACGGTGACACAAGGCGTTACATGTACGGCAACGGGGAGTTATACGGTAACCGATCAACCCAATAACCCCAATATCACATTTTCAGTGGTAAATACTACCTGTGATTTGCCCAATGGAAGTATCAACGTATCTGTGAGCGGAGGCACAACGCCTTACACCTTTATTTGGTCGAACGGCGCTACCACTGAAGATTTAAGCAACTTACTTGCGGGTTCTTATCAGGTTACGGTTACTTCTCCAAATGGTTGTACCGATACTGAAACGATTACCATCACCAATAACAATCCACCAATTACCATCACACCCACGGTGGTGGCCAATACAAACTGTAACGGCACTGGAAACGGCAGCATCACGATATCCGTTTCACCCAGCGGCACCTATACCTACAACTGGTCAAATGGATCTACCGCTCAAAACCAGTCAAACCTGTTACCAGGTACCTATTCCCTCACGGTCACAGGCCAAGGCAGTTGCTCTCAAACAATGGATATCACCGTACCAGATCAGCCCTTAAATCCAACAGTCACCTATACAACAGTCCAAAGCACTTGCGACTTGGCTAACGGCTCGATTAACGTTTCAGTTTCTGGTGGTGTAGCCCCTTACACTTACCTTTGGTCGAATGGCGCCACTTCGCAAGATTTGAATAACATCCTTGCGGGTAGCTATTCGCTGACTGTTACCGGTGCAAACGGTTGCACTGCTTCCGCTGATATCACAGTCACGAACAACAACCCACCAATCAATATCAGTGGAACAACCATGCCCAATACAACCTGCAATGGAAGTTTCAATGGCTCTATCTCCGTAACTGTAACCCCTCCCTCAACTTATACTTATGTGTGGTCGACAGGTGCAACTACGTTGAATTTGTCGAATTTAGCGGCCGGCACATACACAATTACGGTTACCGGACAGGGAAGTTGTTCTCAAACTGCAGAATTTACGGTGGCAGAAAATGCCAACGTCCCTAACGTAGTTCCTTCTGTTATTCCTTCAAGTTGCGATTTGCCAAATGGAAGTGTCAACATATCGGTAAGCGGAAGCGTGCCTCCTTATACATTCTCGTGGTCGAATGGAGCCACCACACAAAACCAAAGCAATGTGCTTGCCGGAAACTATGTAGTTACGGTAACCGGCTCCAATGGATGTTCTACCGTAGCCTCCATTGATATTCCGAATATCAATCCGCCGATCAATATCAATGCAACAGTTGTTCACAATACAACTTGTACGGGCGCTAATGGTAGTATTGATCTTACAGTAACTCCACCCAACCCAAACTACACCTACACCTGGTCGAACGGACCCACCACACAAGATCAAAACAACTTGCCTCCGGGTGATTACACTGTCACTGTAAGCGCAGGCGGAACTTGTGTTGAAGTTCAAACATTTACTATCGACAACAACCCCAACGAACCCAATTTGAGCTATACCCAGGTTGATGCGTCCTGCGGTCTCAGCAACGGCAGCATCAATCTATCGGTTACCGGCGGTGTTTTACCCTACACTTATCTTTGGTCGAATGGCGCAACAACGCAGGATTTGAACAATATCCCCGCAGAGATTTATACGGTTACCGTGACTGGAGGAAACGGTTGCACCTCCGTTGAAGGGGTGGTCATCAACAACAATATGATCCCTATCTCCATCGATGCTTTTGTCAATCCTAAAACTTCCTGTGTAACCAATAACGGATCTATAAACCTTGTAGTCACACCCGCAAATGCGACGGTTACCTGGGACAATGGTAGCCACTCCTTAATCAGAAACAACCTCGCTCCAGGTTTGTATTCCGTTACCGTCAGCGCTGGCGGCACCTGTACAGAAACCGCTACTTATGAAATTTACGAGGAAACGGAATACCCGGCGTTGTCGACAGATGTAACAGCTGCCTATTGCAGTATTTCCAACGGTGCGATCGATTTGGAAGTCTCCGGAGGAGCTACACCGTATACTTACAAATGGTCGAACAACGCCATGACTCAAGATTTGGCTAACCTGGCGGCAAACACTTACACGGTTACCGTAACCTCGGCCTTAGGTTGCTCGGCTGTCATATCCGCCGATATTCCCAATAATGATATTTCGATTGGTATCAATGGCGTCATTTACGACAACCTGTCGTGCGTACCTCCATTGAATGGCGCTAT
>JAEUUR010000221.1 GCA_016787465.1 Saprospiraceae bacterium
GTATGGCTACCCACCCTCAACGCCTTTGACCAGCGCAGCCAGCGTGAGTGAGGAACCTCGGTTGTTTTATTGTTCGCCATGTACAAATGTTAATTCGGTATTCTATGTACCAAAATCAGTGAATGCATTAAACTCCTTCCGCATCAACAAGGTCTGAAAAAATCCTCTAATCCATAAAAATCAATCCCATCCATCCGTGCAATCCACAAAATCCGCGATCAGTTTTTTAGTTCGTTGATTTGCTCCACTTTGATTCTGCCTTTGGGCACCAGTATTTTCCAGTATGAAAAATCCTGCTCTGCTTCCAAACCGAAGCCATACACTACTTCGCCGGGTTGTGAAACTTTGACAAATTTATCGGTGCGTACTTTGCCGGCTTTTTCATCCCAAATCAACTCCTCCGTTTCAAGTTTTTCTTTTTTAGCGGAAACCATTACCACACTGTCGCGGGCTGTAATAAGTCCTTTTTCTTGTTGTCTGACTGCGCTTTTAGCGGTCAAAGTGCTGCGTACGGAGAAATCGGCTTGTAAAAAATCGAACTGAATGCCTTCGGGGAATTCCTGCCTCGGGTTTTCGCGGTCGGAAAAATTGAGCAAAAGCGGCCCAGTCACGCGTACGCGCACGATTGCGCTGTCGGAATACAGAATTTCAACGTCGCGGGCTACTTCTACAGCCACATCGTCTTGGGTGAACACCTGCCGGGTTTCAATTTTTTCATCTTCACACCCCATCAAGGAAGCTACCATGAAAACGGCGGCTCCGATGGCGCGCAAGGTATTTTTTAAGGTTGGAATGATCACGATAACATACGTTTTAAACCAAATCTGAATAGAATCAGCAATCCGGCAACGATGGCGAGCAACCATTGAACTGGCACGTACACCCAGGCGACCAGGTGCAAACGATCAATAAAGAACATCAGGACGAACACGGATGCAATCATCAGAATCAGGTCGGAAAGTTTACCGAATCCTGGAACGTATTCGAATGGCGTATTGCGGCGGATGATTCCTAAAGTGAGAATCATAGAAGCAATAGGCAATACCTGTGTGAGCAAATTAACATTGTAAATGCTGCCACCCCGTTCAAAAATGAAGAGATAAACGGCCAGCGCAGCGGCAAAAACGCCTGGCACACACACTAAAAAAACCAGTGCGGAATAAAGGTATTTCCATGGACTGGTATGCCCTTCTCCAGCTGCGATCCAGTTGGCGAACAGTGCGATTACCGGAATTACTAAAAAAAACGCAAGTACGACCGTAGGGTTGGCGCTTAAATAGTCGAAAAGTTCGCGAAGTGTCATCTTTGAATGTTTTCCTGCTGTAGCATGAATCCCAACGTGTTCTTGGGTATATCTTCGCAGCAAAAATAGTGTGTGAGATTGATACATCGGCCGGATACTTGGAAATCTGCCCAACTTTGTTCCATTTAAAGCTCGGAATATGCGCATTTCTTTGATACAATCGAAACTTCATTGGGAAAACAGCGCTTTGAATCTGCGTATGTTTTCTGAACAATTAGCTGATTTAGCCGGAAAAACAGATTTGGTGGTGCTGCCCGAGATGTTCACTACCGGTTTTTCCATGCATCCTCAGCGACTGGCAGAAACCATGGACGGCCCCACCATGAAGTGGTTGAGTCAAACTGCGCAGGAGCTGGACAGCGCGGTGACAGGTAGTTTTATTTGTGTAGAGAACGGAAAATATTACAACCGTTTGGTGTTTATGTTTCCCGACGGCGCTTATGAAACCTACGATAAAAGACATTTGTTCAGCCTGGCCGGAGAAGAAAAAGTATTTACTTCAGGCAACAAAAAGTTGGTTGTAACCTGGAAAGGATTCCGGATTTGTCCGCTGATTTGTTATGATCTCCGATTTCCGGTGTGGAGCCGGAACCTGGATGTGGCGCCTTATGATTTATTGATTTACGTAGCCAATTGGCCAAACCGCCGTTCGCACCACTGGCGAA
>JAEUUR010000247.1 GCA_016787465.1 Saprospiraceae bacterium
TTTCATAATCAGATTTAAGTTGATTTAATTCTTGCTGTAAATATCCTTTGATATGTTTTTCATTATTCATCAAGCCCACAAATAATCCAATGAGAGCTCTCTTCCAGACAAAGTCCTCTTTACTTCTGACAAAGTTCAATAACCATTTAACTTTGTTTTCATCAAATTGATAAATTAAGGATAATGTTAGCGCACTTACAATCTGACTCCGTTCCCAATAAGGATATTTATTTCTATCCTTAAATTTAACCTCTATTACTTTTTCCGTTATCAAACCAAGCTTTTCACTATATGCAATTTCTTCAAAATGAACATCTAAATACAACTCTTTTAAATGTTCGCTATCCATTATTTTTTTTGTTATTCTATCAAAGCTAGACATAAATACCGAAGCAAGCTGATTCCCAATATTGGTAAACTCTCTTAACTCATCTTCAGAAGCATCAATAGGCTCAAAATCTTTGACTTTTTCTAAATATGCCTTAAAAGCAAGTGGTAGGTTTTCCTGTTGGGTCTTATTATCTACGCTTTTTTTATCCAAGCTCAGGGCTTGATTTTTAGAGGAAAACTCACTCAAAGTGGCCTCAAATATTTTTACTAATTCAATATGATATTCCTCCCTAAATGGGTTTGGCAATACTCTTCCATTTTTATCAAATGCAACCAAATGTGCGTATGAAAGTTGCTCAATTTCAGGTAATCCATATTTGCTCCCGTTTGGAATAAACAGTTGTCTATCCCTTAGGTATGTCCATTGGGTAAAATCACAAGGCTCCAGTAAAATGGGAAACACTAACAGCCCATCGCTTTCCTGCCTTTGGATAAACCTGCCAAATTCTTGTTTTTCAATATATTCCGAGTATAAAAAATTTGAACTTATCAATAATATCACACAATCACAGCCCGTAATTTTCTCTTGAATTACTTCATGCCAATTTTCACCTGGGCGAACCTGTGTATTATCCCAAACTTCCCACAAAAGATTTTTAGAATGCTTAGTGTGGTTATCTAACCCATCTTTTAACAGGTTGAAATACACAACGTCATTTTGTGCATATGAAATAAATATTTTATATTGACTTTTAGGCATGTGTAATGGTTTTATATTTTTTAATGGCGTCTTTTTTGTCTTAGTTTGCCTAGCTTCAAAACAATGGACTTAGAGTTGGCAGAAAGGCCAGAAGTTAGCAAAGTTAATGAATCTTACGTATGTATTGAAATGAGCAATGGAGGAATTGCCTGATTTTTTCTGACCTACTTGAATAACTGAGTTAAAATTCTACTTTTACGCCGAACAAAACATTCGGACGGCAAAAGTATGCAGAATTCTACCACCTCTCACCCTAACTCAAATTACCTGTATCAGATCACGATCATCGGCATTTTATTTGCCGTGTTTGGGTTTGTTACCTGGCTCAACAGTATCCTGATTCCTTTCCTGAAAAAGGCCTGCGAACTCAGCGATCAACAAGCTTACTACGTAGCTACGGCCTTTTTTATCGCCTATTTCGTCATGGCGCTTCCTTCTTCCTGGATTCTGAAAAACCTGGGCACCAAAAAAGGCATGACCCTCGGCTTGTTGATTATGGCAGCCGGCGCTTTGCTCTTTATTCCGGCAGCTGACGCACGCAGCTATCCCATGTTTTTAACCGGCCTGTTCATTTTGGGTACCGGACTGGCATTGCTCCAAACCGCCTCCAACCCGTATGTGAGCGTGATCGGGCCGATTGAATCGGCTGCCAAACGGATCAGTATCATGGGCATTTGCAACAAACTCGCCGGTATCATGGCCAACCTGCTTTTTGGCGCCGTATTGTTGAAAAATGCCGACGGTATTCAAAAACAATTATCGGATGCCGCCACGACAGTTGAAACCAAAACTCAATTGCTGAACGACCTGGCCGGACGCGTGGTAATGCCCTACAGCATCCTGGCGGTCATGCTGGCCGTGGTGGCGGTAGTAATTTACCGGTCTTCTCTGCCCGATATTTCCACCCAGGCATCACATTCCGACGACGGCGACACCGACCTCTCGCGCGGGCGCACGAGCATTTTTCAGTTCCCGCACACCCTGCTGGGCGCATTGGCTATTTTTACCTACGTCGGCGCTGAGGTGATGGCAGGCGATGTAATCACGATTTATGGCAAAAACCTGGGTTTTGCTGAAGATACAAGTAAATTTTTTACCACCTTCGGTCTCATCGGCTTGCTGGTGGGGTACGGCGTAAGCATTTTATTGATTCCCAAATACGTCACGCAGGAGCGCTGGTTGGCTGTATCGGCGGTGTTGGGCTTGGTACTCTCCGTTGCCTCCTATATTACTTCGGGTTCGATTGCCGTTGGTTGCCTGGCTGCTATGGGCTTCTCAAATGCCGTGATGTGGCCGGCTATTTTTCCGCTGGGCATCAAAGACCTGGGCCGGTTCACCAATACCGGGTCGGCCTTGCTGATCATGGGTATTCTGGGCGGGGCCATCATTCCTCCCTTGTACGGGTGGTTGTATGAAAAATCAGGGCTCGGACTCGATTTCCGCTCCGCGTTCCTGCTGATTATGTTCGTTTGCTACGGAAACATCCTGTATTTTGCGTTGCGCGGCTCCAAACCGCGTTAACCGAATGTGCCGCTAGCGTGTTAAACTTTCCCTAAGCCCCCCGGTGGCGCGTAGCCATTCAGGGGGTTTTTACGTTTATACTTCGCGCTGTTTGGTTGTGAAAATAGCCTTCGGCTAAGGCGTTGATTAACAGCGCGAAGTATCAAAACCACTCTGTGTTCACTACTTTACACTGATTATTCATTATCCATCATTCACATGACTACCATGACAAAAAAATCACTCCTGTTCCTGCTGGCCCTTTTGATCGGTCAATTCGCACACGCACAACTCGGTAATGTGTTGAAAAAAGCCAAAGACGTGGTTACAGACGCTGCCGACGGCGGTTTATCTCAAGATGAAGCCGGAAATGGCTTGAAAGAAGCCCTGAATGCAGGCGTTGCGGAAGCCGTCGATTTTCTTTCCGCTAAAGACGGCTACTTCAAAAGTCCGTACAAAATTCTGGTACCAGATGAAGCGCAAAAAGTTGTATCCAAACTCAAAAACGTGCCTGGTTTCGGCAATGTCGAGCAAGACCTTACCGAACGTATGAACCGAGCGGCTGAAGATGCGGCCATCAAAGCCAAGCCGATTTTTATTGCCGCCATCAAAGGCATGACGTTCCAGGATGCCATGAACATCCTAATGGGTAATCAGGATGCGGCTACCCGTTATCTTGAAAAATCCACGACTTCAAAATTGTATGCCGAATTCAAACCGATCATCCAGGAATCGCTGGATAAGGTAAATGCGCGCGAATACTGGAAAAGCGCCGTAACAGCCTACAACAAAATTCCGTTTGTGGACAAAACCAACCCGGATCTCGACGATCACGTAACGAAAAAAGCGCTGGTAGGTCTGTTCAGTCTGGTGGAAAAGAAAGAGAAGAACATCCGTTCGGATGTCAGTTTGCGCAACACCGACCTGTTGAAAAAGGTGTTTGCGAAGCAGGATAAAAAATAGACTGACTATCGGCAATTTGGAAACAGAAATTGGAAATTGGATGATTAAGTGGTAGGAGTAATTTCCAATTTTTAATTTCCAGTTTCCAATTTCCGCCACATTGTTTCCTGATAGCGGATAGTCACTAAATAAAATCAGGCTTCTCTTCCCAACAGATCCGCTACCACCTGCCGAAGCATAGCCTTGCGCGTTTCAGGTACCGAAACGTCATCCAGGTGTTTGAAGGCGGTTTCCTGAAAGTGTTGTTTTTCGATTTCAATTAATTCCGGAATGGAATTTTTGTCGAAAAGTGCGCGCACGGCTTCTACTTTGCCTTCCGTTTCTGGGGTTTGCATCCATTGGGTTAAAGCTGCACGATCCTGCTCGTTTGCCACTTCGAGGGCTTTTAAAACGAGCAGGGTCTTTTTATTTTGGAGGATATCGCCGCCCACTTGTTTGCCGAATTTTTCCGGGTCACCGTAGGTGTCGAGCAAGTCATCCTGGATTTGAAACGCGATTCCTGCATTTCTGCCGAATTGGTAAAGATGGGCGACATCTTCCGCTCCGGCTTCGGCACATAAAGCGCCCATCTCCAAAGCGCCACCCAGCAAAACGGAAGTTTTTAACTCGATCATCCGGATATATTCCGAAATACTTACGTTGTTGCGCGTTTCAAAATTGACGTCGAGTTGTTGTCCTTCGCACACTTCTGTGGCTACGCGGTTAAACGTGTTGAGTAAGTGAGCCACCACTTCCGGGCGGCCTGCTTTTGCCAGATGCCGGTAGGCGTAAATAAGCATCACGTCGCCGCTTAATATGCCGGTTGTGGCATTCCATTTGGTGTGTACGGTAGGTTGCCCGCGGCGCAAGGGTGCGGCATCCATGATATCGTCGTGGATCAAACTGAAATTGTGGAACAATTCCACAGCCCAGGCAGCCGGCAAAGCCTTTTCTACATCGTCGCGAAAAAGCTGGTAAGCCATCAGCAACAGCGCCGGGCGAATACGTTTACCACCTAAGGTCAGTATGTATGCACAGGGTTCGTACAACTCGGCCGGCGTTCCGGGAAACCTGTTGTTTTCGGCATATTCCTGTAAAATTGACAGCAACTTATTCATCATTCATCATTCATCATTCATCATTCCCTAATACGCTCGTTCGTCTTTATTTTCGATGAAATTCATAAACGCGCGGTTGGCTACGCGGTTTCCGCCGGGTGTTGGGTAGCGGCCGGAAAAATACCAATCACCCGAGTGTTTCGGGCAAGCCTGGTGCAAACCGTCGAGTGTTTGAAAAATGATGTCCAATTGCGGTTTTAGCCCTTCCGGCTTCACAATTTCAGCAATTTTAGCACTGATCTGGGTGTATTCAAACAAGTCATACAAAGCCGTCACTTCATTTTGGACGGCTTCTACCGGCAGCATTTCGGAGCGTTTACAACGTTCGTAGGTTTCCTGGAGCAGTTTTTCCTGATCACTTTCCTTGAGCAATTCAACCAGCGCCTGAAAAGCTACGAAGTCTTTCATTTTGCTCATGTCGATACCGTAGCAGTCAGGGAATCGAATTTGAGGGGCGCTGCTCAGGATGATAATCCGCTTGGGTTGCAGGCGAGCAGTGATGCTCACAATACTGTCGCGCAGGGTCGTTCCGCGTACGATGGAATCATCGAGCAGAACGAGGGTGTCTTTTTCATCGTTGCAAACACCGTAGGTAACATCATACACATGGTTGACCATGTTGTTGCGCGATTTTTTATCGGCAATGAAGGTGCGTTGTTTATCGTCTTTATGCACCAGTTTTTCGTTTCGCGGATGTACAGCCAACACCTGAGCCAGTTTTTCCGGGGTCAGTTTTTTGCCCGGACTCATGATCTGTTCGTATTTCCACTTGTCGAGCTCTTTATCCAGGCCTTCCATCAAGCCGTAAAATGCGGCTTCTGCCGTATTGGGGATAAAGGAAAAAACGGTGTGTTTAAAATCAAACCCTACCGATTCCATCACGGGGCGAGCGAGGAATTCGCCCAGCTTTTTGCGTTCCTGATAAATTTCACGGTCATTACCACGGCTGAAATAGATCCTTTCAAAAGTACAGGCGCGTGTTTCGCGGGGCTCAACAAAGGGAAGTTCCTCAACTTTGTTGTTGTATTTAATGATCAATGCGTGCCCGGGTTTCAGCTCGCGAACGTCTCTGTATCGCACATTGAACACCGATTGGATGGCCGGGCGTTCAGATGCGCCAACCACCACTTCGTCGTCCATGTACCAATACGCCGGGCGAATACCATTGGGGTCGCGAAGCAGGAAAGCTTCGCCATGTCCGATCATGCCGCCGAGTACATAACCGCCGTCAAATTTTTTGCAGGCGCGGCGTAGCAGGCGTTGAATATCCAGGTTGTCAAAAATCAACTGGTTGATATCCTGATTGGTCATTCCGTCGGGTTTGAACCAGGTATGCAGGCGCTGTACTTCGTCGTCGAGGAAGTGGCCGATTTTTTCCAGCACCGTTACGGTATCGCTTTTTTCTTTGGGGTATTGACCCAGGTCAACTAGCTCGCGAAACAGTTCATCCACATTGGTCATGTTGAAATTCCCGGCGAGCAGCAGGTTCCGGTTGACCCAGTTGTTTTGCCGGTGAAATGGATGCACTTGTTCGATGCTGTTGCCTCCGTGCGTACCGTAACGCAGGTGGCCCATCAGCACTTCGCCCATATACGGCATGTTTGCTTTCAGCCAGGCAGGGTCGTTTTGTTGTTCGGGGGTTGTGGCATTGAGCCTGGCCCACACCATATCGAACAGATCGACCAGGTAATTAGGCGCGTTGCTCCTTTTGCGGCTGATGTAGCGCGTTCCTGGCTGAGGATGCAATTTGATGGTTGCTATTCCGGCGCCGTCTTGTCCGCGGTTGCGCATTTTTTGCATCAACAGCTGCAATTTCTGGATGCCGTAAAATGCGGTTCCGTATTTCTTGTGGTAATATTCGAGCGGCTTGCGCAGACGGAGAACTGCGATGCCACACTCATGCTGAATTGAGTCGCTCATTCGTATGTAATGGAAATCTTCGCAAAGGTACGTCGAAATTTATTGATCATTGTTGGTTGATCATTGTTTGTTCCCCAATGAATTCCACTGAGGTGCAGAAGTGACGACTTTTTACCTAAAATCCGGCATGAAACCTGATGCTCGGTCACACTCAAGACCTTTTTTGTGGCCAAACTTGCCGGCATGTGGTATAAAATCTTACCTTTTGAAAAAGTTGGCCCTTCGCGAAAATTTCGGAAAGGCCAACTTTAAATCAACTTCTATTTGATACCATACCGTCTATTGTTTCACGAAACGACCAACAGCCATCACTTTGCCTTCATTGGTCCATTGCAGCAAATAAAACCCTCCGGGCAAATTCTGTGCATGGATATGCTGATGAGCGTGCCCGGTTTCTACAGGTTGCGACATCAACAATTTTCCGGCAAGATCAATGACCTTGAGCGTGCCGCCTTCCATGCCGCCGCCAAGGAGATCGACCGTAAATATCCCAGCGTTTGGATTGGGATAGATGCGCATACTCCCGCCATTTTCAGGTGGTGTTTTTTCCGAAACAATATCAAATCTCGACAAGCAAACATTGTCGATATCAACCACTGAGTTCAATGCCTCATCGTCGGCAAACGGGTTTTCCACCCATACGCTGAGGTAACGCGGCGTCATATTTTTCAGGATAAACAGGCTATTGGTTTTTAGCCAGAAAGAACTGTCGAGATCGTCGGGAACAGGCAAGCGCATGATTTCCAAGCAAGTACTGTCTGCACAACCAATGCCTTCGGGTTTGTTTTCCGATATCATGACCACCAGTTCGGTACCCGGCATGATCAATCCTTGCACCGGGCGCAAAGCCATGGAAAAACGCAGGCTGTCCCAGATGGTCAGCGGCAATGAATCCTGGTAAAGCAGGTCGGCTGTTTGCAGGCGCCCGCGCAGGCGCACGAGGTTGGGATCATTGTTACCTGCCTCCAATGCCACTTCCGGATTTCCGGCAGCAGCTGCCCATCTGGAGAGGCCGCCATTGTCGGCCAACCCGCCTTCCAAAGCGCCTTCCGTGAACCCACCATTATCTATGACCGTACCTGAACAGGCGTCAAAACCGCCAAAGTCGGCGGATCCGGCCGCTGCCTGAGGTTCCAGGCTGCAATCCACATCGATGGTCCAGCAACGCGATTTGATGCAGGGCGCTCCACCCGCAGGGGTTCGGGTGACGGTCATACACACCACGTATTGCTGTGTGGTCGGGAAGGTGTGTGTCAAGGTTTGATTACCTGTAGTGACGCCTACCATGTTGAAGTTGTTGCTGCCGGAGGTCGCTACCTTCCATTCCACCTGGTCGCATGCCGTAAGCTTTTTTGGAGTAAATTTGAACTGGCAATTCGGGTATTGAACCCAGTTAAAACCGGCGCTCACATCATTGGTAAAGCCAGGCTCCGCACAGGAACACGGTGGCGGACAAGAAGGAACCGTGAATTGGATCACGCAGCTTTGGCAGTTCATATTGCCGCATTTCCCGTCAAGGGTCATGGTGTAAACGCCCTGAGTTTGAAGGACTGACAAAGGCAATTGAATGCTGAAGGAAGGCGTCGAAATATTGCCCGTGAGTATGGTGGCGCCGGCCGGGTCTTTCAACGTGTAACTTAAACCGTTGAATGCACAACCTCCTTTGCACTGCAACCTGCCGTTGAACCGCAATGGGTTGTACTGGCTTGGGCATCCCGGAAGCGCAACTGGGGCCTGGTTGCAACTTAAAGGTACCGACCAAACAGGTATAGGCCATGTTTTGCTGATAGACAGGCTGACGAAATTGCAGGAACAACTGTAACCTGGGCAAAGTGAGTCTCTCTGTAACTGGAACGGCACTCCAGCCGGAAACTGCTGGGCAAGGGGCGGAGTAACAGGGTTATTAGCAACCGCCCCCATTTGCGCACCTACCAGGACGTAGCTTTGCACTGCCGGAAGCTGTTCCTTGGTAAATGGACAATTGTCGGGCGATTGGTCGAGGTTGTACAATACCGCTGCTATATCGCCGCTTGGCCAGCCGTTGGGGTTGTTGTACCGGGTGTCGGTATAGAAAAACATTTTACCGCTGTACCAGGCCAGGTCGGCAGCGCCCCAATTGTTTTCTCCCGGTTGATCAGCATATTTCTGCCAGACAAGGGAGTAACCCGTTCCGAAATCTTTCAACTTGACAATCACATTTCTGAACGGTGCGGTGGGGTTCCTTTGCCCTACTGCATAAATATCTCCGTTGGGCATAACGACAACGCGTCGGAAGGCGCGCAAGGCCGGGAAGGTAAGCGACCAAATGGTTTGGCCGTTTGGGTCTACTTTTGCCAGCAGCGCTGTGCCATACACCACCTGTCCGGCCACGATGATGCCCGTTCCGTCTGCGCTGGGTTCTATATCATAGATGAAGGTATTCAAGGGGTATTGGGCTGAAGAAGGCAATTGCGTCGTACCCGTATTGTTGGTTCTGAAAATGACTGCCTGAGAAATCAGTGTGTTACGATAAGACCCTGCCAGGGCGTACCCCCCCTGGTAGTTCATAAGGTCGGCATGGTACTCATCGTCTGTAACGCCGTTGCCGAAGTCGCCTATATTGCGCATCCAGCCGATACTGCCCTGATTGTCTATGGCCAGCAGGATAATATCGTCGTAGGTATTGAGGCCATTCGTAGGCGGTTGCGGTCTTACAATACCGCTGATGATGTACGGGAATGCGGCGGGTGAGGGGTTGTCGCTTCTGATGATCCTGTTGAGGGTTTCCCGCTCTCCAAAATTATAGGCATTTACCCAGTCAATTGTACCGTTGGGCTGTACCCGGGCGATAAAACTTCTATTATCGAAGTTCAGTTGAAATTTAGGAAAATAGCCTGTTAACAGGAAGCATCCTTCATCCGTTCGTATGAAATCCGTAATCATGCCTTCAAAACCCAACAAGGTTCTGAAAACGATATTCCCCTTAACATCCCGCCGGGTGAACACCGGCGAATTAAACGGCTGCCCTGTCGGCGAAAGCCGCACCTGAATCTCGGCAGAGAAAATATCGCCGTCGTATACTTTGGACCGGCCGCTGTAGTTTCCATAGTTATCTCCTTCGATCCACGCGAAATGATCTGGGTTGCAGTATGGCAGCCGGTCGCGCTCGCGGCCTACCCAGTTGGAGCTATTGCCCGCTGTGAGGCCGAAATTGTGCAGGGTACCGTTTTGTGTCAGGTTAGCTACATTCAAGACCTGTGTATTTCCAGCGTTGTTCCCCCAGGGAATATATT
>JAEUUR010000304.1 GCA_016787465.1 Saprospiraceae bacterium
AATTTCCAGTTGCCAATTGGTAGGCGCCCTTCCATTCCAGGCCGCCTCGTGCCTGCCCCTTGAGTCCGGATTCGCTGAGTTGGAAATAATTTTTACCGTTAAATGATTTTGCATCGTGCGTCCCATAAATTTTAGGGTCAAATGCGCCTTTTGCTTTGAGGATCGCGGCCGAGCCGAGCCCCAACAGGTAATCCGCTTGTTTGGCCAACGGGTGGGCCGAAATCACCTGTTGTTTGACGGCGTCCCAGTTGAAAGTTTGGGCGGTCAGACCAGCAGGAATCAACAAAACAACCCATAAAAACCGCTTTACATTGACTATAAATGTCATTTTGAAACCTCGTTTTTGGTATCGCCTGAAGCATTTGAATAAAAATCGGGTGGAAAGCCGTTGAGCATTCGCCACAGTTCGTACCAAACCGGGACATCATTCAACAAAGAAATGCCTTTGGCCCCGCCGCCGGGCAAAAGCGCCTGTGGCCAAGCTTGTTCGTGTGGATCCGGAGCAACCAGCACCCTGAATTTTCCATTGGCGCTGATATTTCTGTCGATGGCGATGATCTCCCCTCCGAAAGTGCCCGTTGATACGCCAGGCCATCCGCTGAAAAAAAACGCCGGCCATCCATCGAAAATAAATCGGACTTTTCTTCCTGCAGAAAGAAGCGGCAAGTCGATTGGTTTGACATACATTTCCACAGCCAGTTGATAATCAGCAGGTTGAATACTAACCACCGGATCGCCTTCTTTGATAATTTCACCGATTCCAGGTTTCATGGCTTTTACGACATAGCCGTCCTGAGGTGCTACAATATAGTAAAAGGCGCTTCTTCTGGCGTAGTTTTCCCTTTCAATCTGTAATTTGTTCATGCTCGACATGGCGTCGAAGCGATCGCCCACGGTGCTGTATAAATCGCTTTGAGCTTTGGCCACTTTGTTTGCCGTTTCATTTTTAACGAGTCGAAGTTCTGTCTGGTAGATGGCCATATCGTTGCGACTGGCATCGAACTGGTTTTTTGCGGCAACCAATTTTGTTTCGCACTCCTGCAATTTCATTCGCTTCTCTTCCACATCCGTAAGCGGTTTAAGTCCTTTGTCGTACAAATTTTTTGCACCGTCAAGCTGTCGTCTGGCCACTTGCAGGTCAATATTCGCTTGTACAATTTTTAAACTATCGCTTTCGATTTTCAGCATTACCTGATCGATTTTGCGATATATCTGGTTTGTTTTGCTTTCCAGTTCCCGTTTCATGGCATCGATCTGGTCATTTAGCGCGCCGGCTTTTTGTTGGTAGGCTTCCATAGAACCTTTTTTGGCGTCAACCTGATTGCCTACGCGATCAACCAATTGAGGATCAAAATAGTCGGATTTAACTTCCGACAAATAAACGATGGTATCTCCTCGTTTCACGGCCTGGCCTTCCATCACATACCAATGTTCAATCCGGCCGGAAATGGTGGCGTGAATAGTTTGAGGGCGCTGTTCAGGGCGCAGGGTTGTTACCTTGCCATCTGCACGCACATTTTGGGTCCAGGGCAGGAACATAAATACGAGGAAAATAGCCAGCAAAACCAGCATGATCAGACGCACAGAACGCAACCAGGCCGGCAATTTTGCTTTTGCATAAGCTTTAACCTCTGTTGTTTCCGGAAATACGAATGATTGGTTATCAGACAAATTCAGCATGGGTATGTAGATTAATCAATCAGTCTCTGGTGAAAATTGGCGGAATACTCGTTCGAAATGAACGGATTTTTTAACTTCGTTAAACGTACCGTCAAATACAATCGAGCCTTCCTTAATAACAATCACCCGTTCGCACATAGCTGCCAATTCAGGGTCTTGTGTGGTGCAAACCAGCGTCCAGGGTTGTTTGGGATCGGTCAGAAAACGCGCCAGTTTTATCCGGTCCCGTTGATTAACCGTACCCAGTGGATCCTCCATTACCAACAACCGCGGTCGATTGATGACAGCCCTTGCGATAAGAATTTTGGAAATGATGCTACCCGGAATGTTTTTTCCTCCCGGCAATATTTCGGTGTTGATGCCATCGGCGTGTTTTTGTATAAATTCGCTCAATCCAACCTCTTCAATGGTTCTCAACAAATCTTGCAATTGAATCTGTTGACTACCGAGGGTGATGTTTTCAAGCAGTGTGCCTTTAAAAACGTCTTCCTGAGATGACAAGTCACCGATTTGTTCCCTCAGCGACCGCAGGTGCAGGTTTCGTTTGGTTAATCCATCAAACAATAAAGCGCCGGTGAAATCACGTTTTACCACCGACAATATTTGCATGAGGGTGCTTTTCCCTGAACTGCCATACCCTGCTACCGCTACCCTTTCATTGGCCTCTACCTTTAAATTGATTTGGTTCAAAACCAACCGTTCATCGTCGTCGTAACGGTAACACAAGTCCCGCATTTCAACCGATATTCCCTTTTCCTTCAATCCAGTCATTTCAAGTTTGATTCCGTCTTCCCGTTCCAATTCGAGATCGGTAAACTGCCCAAGTTTTTCAGCGGCTGTAAGCACATCATAACCGGTTTCGTGGAGTAAAATGAGTTTTTCTACCGACTCGATCACAAAAAATATCAAAATTTCGGAAGCTACGAATTGACCGATGTTCAATTCATTCTGCATGACCAGCAAACTACCCAGCACGAGGAAGCCGCCCATCACCAACACTCGGAATGCAACGCCGCTGATGAATTTCGTCATGAGCACCCGCCAGTGTTTGGCACGGGAGTTCATGTATTCAATGGTCAGTTCATCTGCTCTGCGAAGCGGGAAAGAATTGTCGCCGGCCAATTTAAATGTAGCCGCTACCCTACCGACCTCCTCCAGCCAATACGCCAGTTTATATTTGAATTTCGACTCCTTAAGGCTGGTGCTTACGCCACGTTGTGCAGCCCAATAAAATAACACAAACATCACAGCCAAAAGAAGCAACGAGAACGTGACGAATGCCGCATGATAGAAGGATAGCAACAACAAACTGAAAACAATTTGGAGGGCTGCCGTACTTCCGTCGATCAATAATTTAGGTAATCCTTTTTGGAGGGTAAGTGTGTCAAAAAAACGGTTTACCAATTCGGGAAGGTGTTCTTTACGAAGGGCTTCCAGATTTAGCCTCGGTATGCGCAAGGCGAATTCCATAGCAGCATCCGTAAAGATGCGGCGTTGCATGTATTCCATCACGGATAGTTGCATCAACCGTAATATGCCGGCAAGCAAGGCGCCGGCAAGCACAAAAAGCACCAGAACGCCCCAGGAAGCATTGATTGCGCCGCCTGCAATCTGACCGATGATCGCCTGAATGCCCAAAGGCAACGATAAATTGATCAGACCGGAAATAAACGCATACAACAATATAAACCTGATCTCCAGTCGATATTGCCCTAATAATCGCAACAATCTTCTCAGTGGTGTGAATTCTGATTGGTTTTGTTCAGCCATATTTTTTAGATTCCCCTGCGAAACGCACAGCGCGCCACTTTGTTTAATGAGCGCTTACCTTTGCGGCATGAAACTACATGAAAGAATTCAATTGCTGAACGAACTTGGCGATTACTTGCGCACCGGTGGAGATGAAGACCTGGATGCAGCAATTCAATTATCTTACATTGAAAATCAATGGTTTACTGTTGATAACATCCGGTTAGCCCTGGATGCCGTCGCTTCCGTTTTTCTGCAAAAAAACTTGCTTGAAAATTGGGCTGCCAATTACCCAATATCGGATTCCGATTTCCCGGCAAAAACCGTCGGCCTCGTGATGGCGGGGAATATCCCCCTGGTCGGTTTTCATGATTGGCTTTGTGTGTTTGTTTCCGGCAACCGGGCCAAGGTCAAACTCAGCGACAAAGACAAACGTTTGCTGCCGTTGTTGGTTAAAAAAATGGGAGAATGGTCGTTTAAATCGCTTGCATACACGGAGTTTATCGGAGAAACCGAAAAATTAAGCGGTTTTGATGCCGTCATTGCCACAGGCAGCAACAACACTGCCCGTTATTTTGAACAATATTTCGGTAAATACCCGCATATTATCCGGCGCAACCGGAACGCTGTTGCAGTGTTAAATGGCCTTGAAACCAAAGAAGAACTATATGCCCTTGGAAATGATATTTTTAGCTATTTTGGACTCGGATGTCGGAATGTGAGCAAGTTGTACGTGCCACACGGGTATCAATTCGATACGCTCCTTGAAGTTTTACATGATTACCGTGAAATCATTCACCACAACAAGTACAAGAATAATTTCGACTACAACATGACCTTGTTTGTGTTGAATAAAATGCCATACCTGAACAACGGCTGTCTGATGTTGCGTGAAGATCCTTCCTTGAGTTCAAGAATCGCCTCCGTTCACTACGAATATTACGACGACATTCAGGAACTTGATGCACTACTCTTGGAAAGAACAGATGAAATCCAGTGCGTGGTCGGAAATACGAAGGTGACAGGTTATAAACCCATACCATTTGGGGGCAGTCAACAACCCGGTTTGTCAGACTATCCGGACGGTGTGGATATCATGCAGTTTTTGACTGCTTAGGGTGTGTCAATTTAATTCACCCAAAAAATGGTCGGGTTTACTCATTCATCCGGCTTGTTTCTTTTAAAAACTTGTGCAATTCGGAGTTCGGACGGCATCTTGCCTGAAATTCTCCGACTATGATCTATCCAATCACACTACTACTTTGGGCGTTTTTTCAACAAGCGCACTCCCCTGCCCTCCCAGTTCATCATGCTGCCCAACAAACCATGCAACTACCGGAAACCGCGCCAACGCCGGACAGTAGTTGGATGAAAGTATTGATGCGCGATTTCGAAGGCTATCAGTATGCCGTTGCCGTTGAAAAAGTGTATTTGCAGTTGGACAAAACCCTCGTAGCACCCGGTGAAACGGTTTGGTTCAATGCCTGGCTTGTCAACGCCGGCAACCTGCTGCCTGCTGCCAAAAGCCAGGTGGTGTATGTTGAACTGTACGATGTGCGTGGCAGCATGATTCAACAAAAAAGGTTCCAAACCATTGGAGGCGCCGCGCGCGGTGAGTTTACTTTCGAAAAGCATATGCCCGGCGGCCGCTACACCATCAAAGCCTACAGCAAGTGGATGCTTAACACCCATTCAAAATTTGAGCGCGAAATTCAAGTGCAGCAGGTAGTACTCCCGAATGTAAACCTCAAACTGGAATTTGAAAAAAAGGCATACGGCCCTGGCGACATTGCCATTGCCCGGTTCGATGGGCAAAGCCTTGACAATCAACCCCTCGCATACACTCCGCTCCAATTTACTTGCTCCCTTGCCGGCCAAAGTATATTGGAAGGAACCAGTAAAACTGATGTAACGGGGCGCGCTTATGTTCAATTCCAGTTGCCCGACGCCTTACATCATTCAGACGGCTTGCTCAATATCCGGCTGGAACACAAAGGCCAGACGGAATCAATTTCCAGACCCATTCCGATTGTTTTGAATAAAATTTCACTGCAATTTTTCCCGGAAGGCGGCGACGCCATCCATCAGTTGCCCTGTAAAATGGCATTTAAAGCCCTGAATGAGTTTGGCAAACCAGCCGACGTCGCCGGGATTATCGTTGACGACCAGGGCGTTCAAGTAGCCGATTTCAAAAGTTTTCACGACGGAATGGGCGCATTTGATTTTGTTCCGGATAAAAACCGGCGATATACCGCTCATTTAACCCAACCCGCCACCGGGAATTATTTCCTTCCAACAATCGCTGCGTACGGCGCCACCATGAGCGTAGTGGAACAGTTTCCTAAAAAGCTGGTCGTACAAATTGCGTCCAGCCAACACCGGAAAATGTTCTTGTGCGCCATGGTTCGCGACCAGTTTTTTGATTTTAAGGAAATAGATCTGGAACTGAATGAATTGAAAAAAATAGAAATCCCGATTTCCAATCCGAACATAGGTGTCGCCCGTTTGACACTTTTTGATCAAAACCTCTTTGAACAGGCTGAAAGACTGGTTTTTATTAATCGAAACCAGGACATCAAATTTGAGATCAAACCTGAAAAAGAAAAATACCTGCCCAGAGAAGAAGTGAAACTTCGAATCAAGGCTACCGACCAGGCTGGCAACCCGGTTCAAGGTCGTTTTTCAATGGCTGTGACCGATGAAAAACTGCTCACATTCGCCGACGACAAACAAGGGCATCTACTTGCTTCCCTGCTGCTGGAACAGGAAGTGAAAGGCAAGATTGAAGAACCTAATTTTTATTTTGACCGTAAGGAGCCCAAAGCCGACCAAGCCATGGACTACCTGCTCATGACCCAGGGGTGGCGTCGATTTACCTGGACGCAGGCGCGAAATCGTCACATGAATTATTTCCCACACCCGGCTGAGTCGACCACCATTACCGGAGAGTATGTCACTGAATTGGGCCAACCGGTGTCCAAAGCAAAAGTCAGCATCTATCCAAATGGCCCACGCACAACCACCGACGCGAGCGGTCATTTTGAGTTTAAGGATGTCAATTGGGATCAATCGTACTATCTCCATTTTCCGAAGGACAAACTGATTTCCATAAATCCAGGTACGAACCATTATGTGGTGTGTAAAACAGGTAAATTATACACGGCGCCAAAGAAAAAAAATTGGCCGTCCGGACCGCCAAGCATAATTTCCGGCATCGTGGCCGATGATCAGGATGTATTGATCGGAGCGACAGTGAAAATCACGCAAAATGGCGAATTTGTGAAAGGAACCCTCACGGACTTTAATGGCAATTATCACATTCAGGTTCCTCCCGGATCTTATGATATTCAATACTTCTACACAGGTTATACCACTAAAACCCTCCAAGGCGTAGTCGCTCTTCCAGGAAAAACGATTTCATGCCCGGCGGTTTTAATGGCTAACAGTGTGATCACGGAAGTGACAATGGCTCACTATAAGGTGCCGCAGGTTGAAACCGATAAAAACCCGGGCGGACAAACGCTCACTTCCGAACAAATCAAAAATTTACCTACCCGTTCCACGAATGGCATTGTCGCCACTACCGCCGGCACCGTGGTCATCGATGGGTCGCCGGTTCAGGTCAGAGGTTCACGTTCGTCCAGCACAGATTATTACGTGGATGGCATCCGGGTGTCCGAATCACAACCGAGTGCATCGCTGGCAGAAAGCGTCGTAATCGTGGCCTATAAAGTCCCCCTCACTCGGGCGGATGAAACTTCGAGTGGCCTCACACTAACCAGCAATCAACTTGTCCCCCGATCGAAAGCTTCCTACAGAAAATCGTCGTCAAATGGTCCGTATTACTATTACCGGCCGCGGCAGTTCGCCTATTCCAGGGAGTTTTATCAACCGCAGTATTACCCCAATCAGGCGAATGAAACCAGAAATGATTTCAGGTCGACCGTTTTTTGGAACACCCGAATAGACACAGACAACAAAGGAGAAGCCGAAGTTAAATTTTTCACTTCGGATGCCATTTCCAATTTCAGAATTACCATCGAAGGAATCAGCAACAGCGGCATACCCGGACATGGAGAAGGCACTTATTTTGTCCAAAAACCGCTGTCGATAGCAGTAAAAACACCCGCATCGGTGATACATGGCGACACCCTTGCGCTTCAGGTAGTGGTGACCAACAACAGTTCGAATCCAATCAATGGAGTATTGAACCTGGAGGCGCCGGCGAACTTCTTATTGCTGTCGGATTCGAAAAATCCTTCCGTTCCGCTGCAGCCGAATACGACGGAAAGTTATACCGTTCGGTACAAAATTGCAGCCCCCATACCGGGTCAAAACCAGTTTAAAGCCGCTTACCAGCTTGGAAAAAGTTTGCTGGATGAAATGGGAAGTACCATTTTATCCGAAAATCGCGGTTTCCCGGTGAATCATGTGGTCTCTGGGAACAATTCCGGACAGCGTTTTGACATGCAATTGAACAATCCGGTAGCAGGCAGCGAGAAACTGACTGTGCAGGTGTATCCCAACGCGGTGTTCAATGTAGTCAACGGGTTGGAACGCATGTTGCGACAGCCCACCGGCTGTTTTGAACAGGTGAGCAGCTCCAATTATCCCAACGTGATGGTGCTCAGCATGTTACAACAAACCCAACGCGTTATGCCGGATGTGGAACGAAATGCACGCGCCTATTTGGATGAAGGGTATAAAAAACTCACCGGTTATGAATGTAAAAACGGCGGTTTTGATTGGTATGGTCGCGACCCTGGGCATGAAGGCCTGACGGCCTATGGTATCCTTCAATTTACCGACATGGCCAAAATTTATCCGGTGGATAAAAAAATGATCGATCGGACAGTAAAATGGTTAAAATCGCGGAGAGACGGCAAGGGAGGCTGGGAATTTAATCCACAAAGTCTGCACGGTTGGAAAAACAACAACAGCCTGGCGTGCTACATCGTTTGGGCACTGGCGGAAGCGGGATACGCCTCAGAATTTTTACCTGAAATTCAAACCGCCTGCGCAAATGCGCTAGAGAGTAAAGACCCTTACGAACTTGCCCTGGCCACCAATACGGCCCTGCTGACGGATAGCAAGTTAGGCTCGAAATTATTGAATGAACTTGTCAAATATCAAAACGACAACGGCTCCTGGGATGGTAAAAACTATTCGGTGTTTTACGGCAATGGCAAATGCCTGACCCTGGAGACAACCGCCTTGGTGGCGCTGGCCTTCTTGAAAACCGATCCTGGGGATGAAAGGCTGGTCAGGGCAATGAATTTTTTGGCAAAAGGGAAAACCGAATATGGTTTTGGAAGCACACAAAGCACGATTCTGGTGTTAAAAGCGATGTTGCAGTATTACCAGAAAAAACCTGAAACCCAATCCGCAGGTTCAGTTACGTTGTGGATGGACGGCAAGAAAATTGAAACGCTACCCTACGCTACAGATCAAACTACACCATTGGTATTCAAAGGTTTAGAGCGACATGTTCAAAACAGATCGGCCTCCATTGAAGTGCGGTTCGATCAAGACGACACCTCGCTACCCTTCGATGTTAATTTGAGTTACAGTTGTGCCTACCCGCCTAACGCGGTCAGTTGTCCGATTTCATTAACCACCTCCATGCCCACCACCCTGGCGCGCGTGGGAGAAACCGTTCGGCTTTCTGCTAAGCTCAAAAACGAAACCAATGCGCAGCAATATGCGCCTATGATGGTCCTGGGTATTCCGGCGGGTCTTACCCTGCAACCCTGGCAATTGAAAAAGATCCAGGAGGAGAAAAAGTGTGATTTTTATGAACTTTGGAATGGATACGTGGTGTTCCATTTTTTAAAAATAGAACCCGGCGAAGTAAAAGAAATCAACCTGGACTTGAGAGCGGATATTTCGGGCAGTTTTGAAGCGCCCGCAAGTCAGGCTTTTCTATACTATTCCAACGACCAGCGGGTGTATAGCAAACCGGAGCAACTGACTATTTACCATTAAGAGGTACAGGTAGCACCGGCTTTAGCCGGTCCGGTGGAGGCCCTTTAGGGTCGACATGAAAGGTTATAATATCTTCTTCGGCCCTAAAGAGCAATGTCGGTGACTTAATCGGAGTTGGGTTCAATACATGATTACTGGATTACATGAATACCAGATTGTTGACTTGGATTTTTTGATGGAAAATTTTTATTGCTTTTGATGTAATAGGTTGATAATCAAATATCTTACATCTCCATCGCAAATCTAGTATTCATGTAATCCAGTAATCATTTAAGGAATCTGGTATCGTTAAATTCATTTAAATCATCAACATTTTCCTTAAGTCAATGACATTGGGCTTTAGCTGGTGCTTCCTGTTAATATTGAACGAATTGCCGCTTATGCTGTTCCTTTGCTGAAAACTCAGAGATCATGGCATATTCATCACTACGGGCTGCGGTACAGGATTTGGAACAACATAAGCGGCTTTTAAGAATTAAAGAAGAGGTGGATCCGAACCTCGAAATGGCGGAAATTCACCGGCAGATTTTCGATCGGCAAGGCCCTGCCATTTTATTCGAACGGGTAAAAGGCAGTCCATTTCAGGCCGTGAGCAATTTGTACGGCACCTTTGATCAAACCGCTTTTTTGTTTCGGCATACCCTGGAGCGGGTTAAACGGGTGATCGAGTTGAAGAAAGACCCCATGTCTTTTTTGAAAAAGCCGTTGCGATACCTCGGAGCGCCCCTCACGGCAATTTCCGCGTTACCGATGAAAAGCCGATGGTCGTCGCCTGTAGCCTGGTC
>JAEUUR010000318.1 GCA_016787465.1 Saprospiraceae bacterium
AGTCGATTTTTTCGATTTCAAAACCTCCGATCATGTAACCCTGAACGGCTGGATGATCAAACCTACCGACCCACAGTTTAAGGGCCAAAAATTGCCTGTATTGATGTTTGTGTACGGCGGCCCCGGCAGCCAGCAGGTAACCGATGCCTGGAAAGGCGCTAACTATTGGTGGTTCCAGATGCTGGCCCAGCAAGGTTACGTCATTGCCTGCGTCGACAACCGCGGCACCGGCGCGCGTGGTGAAGAATTCAAAAAAATGACCTATAAACAACTGGGGCATTACGAAGTAATCGACCAGATCGAAGCGGCAAAACATCTGGGCTCTCTGCCTTTCGTCGACCCTGCCCGTATCGGTATTTTCGGCTGGAGCTACGGCGGCTACATGTCGAGCAACTGCATCCTGAAAGGCAAGGATGTTTTCGAAGCAGCAATTGCCGTTGCCCCGGTAACCAACTGGAAATGGTACGATTCCGTATACACCGAACGGTATATGCAAACCTATCAGGAAAATAAAACAGGCTACGACGAAAACTCGCCAGTGAACTTCGCCGAACAACTCGACGGCAGCTACCTGCTCATTCACGGCCTGGCCGACGATAATGTGCATTTCCAACACACCGCAGAAATGGCCAATCAACTTATTTCAGAAAACAAGCAGTTCGATACCATGATTTACCCGAATCGAAACCACGGAATCGGAGGCGGAAATGCCAAAATTCACTTGTACACACTGATGACTAAGTTCCTCAACGAAAAACTCAAGAAGGAAGGCAAATTGGCAAAGCCGTAAATCGAATAAAAGCCTATCCGAATTAAATCCCTGAAAATCACGTAAATCAATCCGTGAAATCAATCAAATCAAAATATTCCGCGTTAAAACTTTCCAATAATCAGATCGAACACCTCAATACAGATCAGGATAATGATGATCCACTCCAGCTTGCTGCTTTCCCGATGAAGTAGAAAATCGCGGAAGACAGCCAGGTTTTCATCTATCACTTTAAAGGTATATTCTACTTCTTTGAACCTGGATTGCACCTCAAACGTGCGGGCCATACCCCGGTGAATGTGGTCGAGGTATTCATCGTCCCAGGCAAGGTCTGGGCTGTCGAAAATGAACAGGTTTTCAACGATCCGGTTTTTGCTGTTCAAGGATTTACCGATAAACCTCACCATGTTCGCCCTGCTGATCCGGATGGTGCCGGAGGTTTCCATTTCTTTGGTAAATTGTTGAATTTCAGACAATTGCTCCTGAGCGCGTTGGGTATAAAAATCCATGGCAACGGAATACGACAAGTTCAACATGACCACTTTCACCACATCGTCGTTCATTTCCGGTACGCTTAACCCATCGAATCCGAACTGCAGGGGTTTGCCCGGCGCATGATGAATTTCAAAATCATCGCGCAATTTTTCCGGTAAAAGCAAGGTACAGTGCCGGGCCAGCAGCTCGAGGTTTTTACTGATATCCGTGTCACTGATATTGGCAAATGCCACAGCGCCGTAATCGAACACATACAAAAAACCGGTGTCGTCGATTTTATAAAACAGTTCGGACGGGTTTTCCTGAATGAGCACGCCGGCGTATTGCTCTTTGAGCGTTTTTAGTTTAATTTCTTCTGCAATATAAAATGCGCTGATTTTCATATGGATAAAGCATAAAATGAATGAAGAATTTGGGCAGCCTCTTTGCCGGCCTCGAACATGGCCATGTGGCCCACGCCTTCCAGCACTTCAACCTGGCTCGTTTCGGGCAACATCGCCGTTTGCCAGGCTGTATCGAGCGGCACCAGCGTATCTTCGGAGCCTAGCAAAAACAACACCGGGCAGGTTGCGTTTTTCAGCGTTTGTTGATGATCGCGCCGGGTAATCATGGCATTCAACGCGGCAACAATGCCTTCGGGGCGTTGACTTTTCCCGGCAGCGATAACTGCGTTTAATACCTCCGGATGTTGGGCTGAAAACGCCGGTGCAAAAAGATTGGGAAATAATTGTGCGACATAAAGGTCGCGTTTTCCCGATAAAACCATATCAATTCCGCGCTGACGAGCCGCGATTCTTTCCTCCGTGTCAGCGAATGGATGCGAATGAAACAACCCATAACCCGCCAACCGGCGCCCGTATTTCGAGGCATATTCCAACGCTACGTATCCACCCAGACTATGCCCAACCATCACGCAACGATCTATTTCCAAGTGATCCAAGGCCTGCTCCACCGCATCGGCATACGCTTCGACAGTAGGTGTAACGGGCATATCTGACAACCCAAAACCCGGCAGGTCGATCATCACCAGCGGCAAATCCGTCAGGTGTTCCAACATGGGCGACCAAACGGATGCGTCTTCGCAAAATCCGTGCAGCAATACCAACGGAACGCCCTCGCTTTCAAACATCCTGGGAGATAAATACACGGCAGGGTTGGGGAAGTCAATTTGTTTGTGCTTCATACTGGCAAAGATAGAGCCTACGCCGTTCAATCGGCACACCTTGCAGGTATCTCGCTAATTTACTTTATGTTTGTCCCACTTATGCGTGTTTTAGTTTTTGGAAAACAGTTCAAAGAAAAAGACCAGCCGTTTGTGCAGGAACTCTTCGACAGCCTCTTTCGCGAAGCAGTCGAGGTGATGGCTTATGGCCCTTATCTGCGCGATATTCACGGGAAAATCCATTTTTCAGGTGTTTGCGACAGCTTCGAATCTTATGCCGATTTCCAGAACCAACGCATCGATTTTGTCATTGTGCTTGGCGGCGACGGCACCATGCTGGCCGCTGTGACGCTCGTCAGAGACACCTGCGTTCCCATGCTGGGCATCAACCTGGGGCGCATGGGCTTTTTGGCTACGATCGACAAACAACACATCCGCGATGCGGTGGAAAAGCTGGTGGCCAACCAGTTCGCCATCCTGGAACGCACCATGCTGTACCTGGAAAGCCATCCGCCGCTGTTTGATGAAATGCCGTATGCACTCAATGATTGCACCCTGCTTAAGCGCGATACCTCCTCCATGATCACCATTCACACCTTTTTGAACGGCGATTATCTGAACTCTTACTGGGCCGACGGGATCATTATTGCCACGCCTACCGGCAGTACCGGCTATTCGCTGAGCTGCGGCGGACCTGTCGTTTTCCCGGGTTCGGGCAACTTCGTGATCACGCCTGTAGCGCCGCACAACCTGAACGTCAGGCCCATCGTTATTTCCGACGAGTCGGTCATCTCTTTTGAAATTGAAGGCCGTGGTGAAAATTTCATTTGTACCCTCGATTCTCGTTTCGAGCTCATCAATTCCCACCACCAGATTGCTGTGCGGAAAAATGATTTCCCGGTGCGCCTGGTCCAACTGCGCGACATAACCTTCCTGAATACGATTCGAGAAAAATTGGGTTGGGGAGAAGATATCCGTAATTAAAAAATACGCGATTTACGGATTTCAGTGTTCAAAAACTTACCCAGCTTCCACCACAACGACCACTCTTTTTGCACCCTGAAATAAGGTTTTTGCACCGCACCAAAATCGCGGCGACCAATTTCAATCGCGCGGATCATGCTGCCTTCAAAATCAAACACCGGCAGGCGAAGTTCATTGGCTGCGTAACGGATGGCTTCCCATTTGAGCAACAAGGCAGAACCGGAATTGCGCAACACCGGATCATCGCCGCTCATCACATAATATGCCGATTGGTTGTCCCAGGCTAGTAAGGAAGCCGAATGAATGGCGCCGTTGGTGGGATCGATGGCAAAAAACAAGCGGCAAGCATCGTGCGCTTGTAAGGCTGACAAGTAACGCTGGAAAAACAACGCATCCAAGGGTGCACGCAGTCCCTGCCGGGCAAAACTGAGATTGATCAGGCGCAGCAATTCTGACGGTTGAACCCCATGTTGTACCTGCAAACGACCTTGGGCGCTGCGAATTTTTTGCTTGTAGTTTTTTTGAATGTTGTCAAACAGTGGTTCTTCGCCGCGTGTCAAATCGAGCACATAGGAGTATCGTGTGGTTTGCCGGAACCCGCTCCAGTAGAATGGCAGCCAGTTCGTAACCTGGTAGTTTAAATCCTGTTCAAATGCCCTTAAATCCGACGGCAATTGAGTCAACAGTGCTTCGTAAATCTTATTCTCATCATCGAGGTTGCGGAATTCAGGCAATAGATACGGCCCCATGAACTTGCAAAGCTGTGGCATTGCCACATACGTACCGAGCCATTTTTTTTTCAGAAAATAGGGCATTACTGCCACGATCCGCTCGTTCCGTTCCAATATGGCAGCATCCCAGTCGCCGCCTGTACAAACGGCGTCGAGGTACCAATCCTGCATAAAAAGCGGCAAGTCGGGCGCCTCTTTAGCAAATTGTCGATATTTGTCCTGGCTGCTGTGCATTTGATTGAGTCGCGAAGGTAGCGTTTTACGATCCTTAACAGACAATATTGTAAACCACAGAACGTTCGGGGAAGTGCAAACGTGCGCTGCTGAATGGAAGCACGCTCGCCAATAAGAGACTGCGTATGGCGCAAATCAACTGGATTTTTCTCGACGATAACGGCGGCAGGCACCGCGTTGGCCTATACCACGGCGATCGCAGCGGTCACCTGATGATACATTGCAACATGCGGGTTGTCCAGATTGATTTTTCGGTTCACGATTCCAAAACCTATTCCTTTTTCATCGAAGATGAATTTATCGAGATCATCGTGGAAAAGATGAAAACGGGTGGTTTTGGGTATGAATTTAAAATCAACAAAACCGTTGATACCCCCAAAAACAGGGTGCGACGCATTGAAAATAAACAAAACCTCACCAAACTTTGGATTTTTATTGCAGGTTTTGTGGTCATTATTGCGGCCGTCTTCTTCGGCCTGCGTTGGCGGGCCAACCGCGAAGATCAGCGGGAATCGGCAGCTACAGCCATCGTACACAATGTAAATAAATCGAATGCCCAGGTGCTTTCCGCGGCAGGCATGAACGCTGTGGGCGCCTTGCACCTTGAAACGCTAAACGGCAAACAAGTAGGGATTTATACCTTCAAAACTGCCGACAGTGTTGAAATACGCGGCACTTTTCAGGTGAAACAAATTGAACCTGTGGTACTTCCCAATGGATTCCCGTTAACTGCCGGCGATGCGTTCGAAGTCGTTTATTTACCCACCGATCCGCAGGTGCACCGCCTGAAATTTTACCAACCGGCCCGCACTACCGTTGAAACGTACATCAAACTGGCGCTGGCTAAAGAAATTGAATTACACCCGGAATTCAGTACCGACAAAAACCTCTGTCGCATTTTAACCTTAGCCGAAATCGACAATTGGACGGCGCTGGCCGATGTCATCCACCAGCAAAAATCGCCGGAAGAAAACCCGAAACACAACCGGGAAACGTACCGGAAGCAAATCAGCCGCCCGATGATTGAAGCAAAATGTAAGGATTGATTCGATTGGTCGATTTTATCGATTATTCGATTCCTCAAAGTACAACCCCGCCGGCAATTGGGTCGCTTTCACGTCTGTTAGCCCATATGTGGGCGCATGGGTGCGCACGAGGCGGCCGGTTTGGTCGTAGAGATGAAAGACGCCCCTGTAGTCCCATTTCGAGTTGTCTCCCTTCGAGTTGTCTCCCTTCGGTCGACAAGACAACGTGCGCGCGGAGGAGTTTTGGTGAAACAGATTTCTCGGCTACGCCTCGAAATTTAACGAGCGCAGGATACAATTTCGAGGCGTAGCCGAGAAATCCGAATCCACCCACTCCTTGCACACACTGTCTTGTCGACCGCAGGGAGACAACTTGCACCTACCACGTTGCGTTGACTATAACAGCATCATTTTACAAATCAAACCAATCGAATAATCGACCCAATCGAATAATCGAATCAATCCCTCTTCACTACCATTTTTCCTGCTTTGCCATTGATTTTCAAGTAATAAACGCCGCTTGGCAGTAGTTGCAAGGCTTCCTCCACATTGTTTCCGGAAGCATGCCTTCGACCGTTGGTATCGTACAGTTCAAGTTGCTTCATGTCTGCATTTCCTTCGATGGTGAGTCGATCGCCGGAGCTGAACGGGTTAGGATAAATATGGAAGGTTGGGTCGTCGGACGCAAGATTGAAGGCTCCGCTTGATACTCTGGGCGTGATAAAAACCTTAAACATCCGGTCGCTCGCGCTCGACGGCGTGATGTTGGGTATTTCCGCTTTAATGCCGCCAAACAGGTATCCGACGAAGGTGCGGCCAGTCATTTCCCGCAATTTAAATACTTCATTGCTGTAGTGTGGCGCAGCTTCGGAGAAGGCAAAAATCATGTTCGTGCCCAGCAGCGCGTCGAAGCGAATGGGCATGACGTATTCTTTCGAAGCGCCATTGGCAGCCCGGTGAAAGGTGGTAATATCTTTGATAAACGGCACCCTTTCGTCGAATTGAATACTCTGGGTGCTTTGATCCACGTAGTGGACGCTTAAACCGCCAAAAAACAGGGTGTACATACTTTGATCGAACGCATCGAAAATAGGTACCGTGGGGCAGGTGTACTGACTAAAAAGTTGTTCGTATTGTTCGTCTAGGTCGATGGGCTGGTTTTCAGAAATATATACAGGATGGTAATACGGCAAGGCTTCATTGGGGCGGAACACGCCGCCGTAGAGACCTAGGCCGTTCGCGCCGCCGGGCGTAACAGTTGGCGCCAGGGTAAAATCGCGGCGATGCAGGTTCTGGTCGTCGTGAATGGCGGTATAATCGCTGATCGACAAGCTATTCGGCGAGGAATTGATTTTGAACTTTCGGATTTCATTGGTATACGACTGAACGAAACTGCCGTTGTTCGGATCGGAATATTTGCCAGTAAAATCATGGCCGCCCACCAGGTAAAAGTAATCGCCCATTTTTTCCATTTCGCCGCCGCACACGCGCATATCGGGCGCTTCGATTTGCCGGATGTGGGTACTGGGATTGGTGTTGGTTTGAAGTGCCGCTACCAATTCCGGCAGTTGAATCGCGGTTAAAACCGGAAAGGTGATAAAATTGCCGCTGGAGGCCTGTTTGCCATAACCGCCGGCGATGAACAGCCGGCTGCCATCCTGTGCAAATTGCGGGTTTGTGGATTTTAATTGATCCGGGAAAGGAACCGTCAGCACATCGATGGGGAAATTATGCGAAGAACCGGTAACCGGATCGATGATCCAAATGGCGGTATTTGCTTCGTTTTCCGGGAATCCAGTGATCGGGAAAAAGCCGTGTAGCCCGCCTACGCGCCCACCGACGATCACCCACCAGCCTTCCCACTGGGCAAAAGCGCAGGAGTGAAAACCGGGTAGTTCATCCTGGGTAGTCTCCTCTAATTCCAAGGTAAAAGGCAGATCAGCCGGGTTCCCGGTTACAGGTGATTGGGCGTAAGAAACCTGAAAAAGGAGGCTGAAAAAGATCAAAAACAGATGCTTCATAGGTTCAAAGATTGCTTGTGAGGTACAAACCTATCAGGATTCAACCAGGCC
>JAEUUR010000322.1 GCA_016787465.1 Saprospiraceae bacterium
CTCAATCGGATTGTCTTTTTCATTTTTCCGCTGTTCAAAGATTGGACGGAAGAAAAATGAATCATAATCACTCCAAAATTGATTTAATAACTCTCCCCTTTGTTGTAAAATATAACGCATTACAGAAAGGTCTTCACCAGCCGCCATGATCCGCAATGCTTCCAGGAGGGCCGTTTTACCGCTGTTGTTTTTTCCTGAAAACAAATTTACCCGTTTCAAATCCTTTATTTCCAGGCGTTCAAAAAGCCGGAAGTTGGTGATTTTCAATTCGTTGATCATAGTCATTATTTGTTGCAAAGATAATGGTTTGTGGTTTGACTTTTACTGAATGGAAATGGCACATTTTGATGACATCATGGCAAATATACTTCGCGCTGTTTGGTTTTGAAAAAAGCCTACGGCTAAGTCATTGGTTTGCAGCGCTCTGTATGACAGGTCGTATTCAAAACCACTCTGCATTGACTATAGTTGTCCAAAAATATAAAAAATCCTTGCTATACATCCCATAAGATCGTTTGTCTACGTTAATTTCGCCCAAAAATCAAATGAAATGAGCCAACCTAAAAAAATCTTCATTTCCTACTCCCATAACCAAACCGATCGCCCGCTTCTTGATCAACTGCTCAAACAACTCGCACCGCTGGTACGGTCCGGCAGCGTAACGGTTTGGGAGGACTCCCAAATACTATCCGGACAAGAGTGGGAGCCAGTAATCAAAGAAAAACTCGCCGAAGCCGACATTATTGTGATGTTGGTGAGCAGTGATTACTTTGCTTCCGACTACATCAACCGGGTAGAAGTACCCATGGCGATGAACCAGCAGGCAGAAGGCCGCTCACAAGTAGTTCCTGTGTTGCTTCGCCCCTGTTTATTCGACCTCATGCCGTACAGCAAGTATGAGTTTTTACCCAAAACGACGCATGATCAAAAATTGGTTGCTGTCGATCTTTGGGAAAACATGGACGATGCGCTGGCGGTGGTGGTACGCCGGATTCATGAGTTGATAAGGAAAATGCAAGGCCCAACGTCACCTTTACCGGCCGCCAATGAGACGCAAAAGGCCGTAAACAGCGCCAGACCAAACCTTTCCGACCTTGAACGTAAAGGTTTCGAAGCAGAATTGGAATTAGCAACCCTGAAACTGCAACATTTGCGCAAAGCGCTGCTGATAGAAACCAATCCATCCGTACAGTTTCAACTGGAGCAACAAATCGGCGAACTGGAAAAACGTTTGGGCGAAATAAAATCCCGACTTACCCCATGAATTATTCCTACGAAGAAATCCAAAATTTTGTTGAGGAACGCCGTCTGGCAACAGCCAAAATGGGGAAGTTGCGCCAAGCCTATATTCTTGAAACAAACGCAGCAGTCCAGTTCAAGTTGGATATTGAAATCAAACAACTTGAAACCCACATTGCCGACCTCGACCAAAAAATCGCTGCCGGCTACGACCTCGGCACCGATAGTGGCAAGGAACGCCTGCGCCGGGTGGTGGCCAACCTGAAAATCAGCGAAGACATGGGGCCTGAACACCTCGTTAATTGCAACCGCGACGAGGTGCGGGAGCGTTTTGAAATGGGCTTTGACGAGCGCCGAAATCGCGGCGATCAAAATCATTATTATTTCATCAGCGCCTGCCCCAAACAATTACCTCCCTCTGTTGGCGAACGGATGATCTATGAATGGTTCGCTGAAATGATGGACAAAGATCCGCAGGCCGTTTATTTCCGAACCGAATCTATCAACCACGATCGGGTCAAGCTGGAAAAATTCCCGCTGGGCTATTCCCTAGAAAAATCACAGGAAATGTTCCGGGAATTTTGTGCAGAATGGTTTCGTTGGGATGACCATCTTTCATTCAACGCCGCCATTGCCGCCAATCGCCTGCCGCTGGATAAGTGCCGCTTCGTTGTCATACCGTTTTATTTGAGAAAAAAGGACTGGAAACCGTTCTTTCCGGAATATTTCAACTGGATTCATCAAAAGTTCTCCGCACGAAAAGGCGGCCCTGTCCTGCTGTTCTTTTTCGTATTCTACCATGAAAACCTGCACATCACTCGTGACGAAAAATCAAATGAAATACTGCAGGCTATTGACGGACTTTGTGAAAACTATATTTCGGCACTCGATCCGCAGGCGCAATCCAAAGGGCATTTTTATCCGCTGATGCCTGTGGAAGAAAATGACCTGCGCTATTGGTTCAACGACCTCGGAGAACACAACGACGCGCGTATCGACCCGGTGATAAAAACACTGGCCGAGAGCCTGCCACCCGAAGAGGCGGAATTGTATCGCCGGGAAACCAAATTTAACATGGACCGCATCGAGATCGTCCAGGAAATCACCTTTGAACAATACAATCGATGAAGATGGATTTGACACACCAACCCTTGAACGAAAAAGCCCGGGAATTGCCCAAGCGCCCCGGCAAGTCAAAGTTCAGCGAGCCTTCGCTTTACCGCCCAGCTGAAGAGCTCTGGGCGGCCGTTCAAACAGCCCTACACCTGGG
>JAEUUR010000333.1 GCA_016787465.1 Saprospiraceae bacterium
TCAAGGTTAAAAAATCCATCATCGCTGAAAAATCGGACCCACTGGTGCAGATTCAGCTGAAATGGGACGCGCGCGATGCCGACCTGGGCTTGAATCCGGCCAGCATCGAGGAAATGATCCGGCAGGCGCGCGCGGAATTGTCCGTATCCCAATCCTTGCTTGCAGCTTTAAAAACCGCCGGTTTTCCGAAATGTGCCGCAGGCATGAACGGCAGCCACGCGGTAGCATTTATTTATGAAATGCCCCTGAAAGCGGAAAGAACCAAGGTGATGGAGCAAATACCAGTGCTGCTCGCCGCCTGGAAAGAACATGCGGAATACGACCTGGATGTTTGTATGATGGAACCCGATAAGTACCAACAGGATTTTCAGGAAATTGCCTCGGTCGCATACTGGACCAGCGCCGATATCAGGCATACAAAATACACGATCATGAGCATGACGGTTCCGAGTGGCGCCAAACCGAATGCGAAGTATTCGGATAAAGACTGGCAGTTCAACACCAATTCAGATTTGACGCTTCGCTGGTCGGAACAGGCCAGGTCGGCAGCCGAAGCATGGGCCAAAGACCACCTGAAAAAAACCGTGACGCTGCTGTCGATTTCAGAACATGAGGCCCTTGAAAATCGCCACGGAGTGCTGCTCAGATTTCCTTTCAGTTATCAGAAAAATGTGGATGATTCAACCGAATCTGACGGAGTTATTGTTGGGGAATACGATTTGGATGGAAAACAAGGGGAGGATATGCGTTTGGAAGAAGCGGCGGAGAAAAAATGAAAAAACTTGCCAAGGTTTGTTTACGCCATATCGGTTTGGCAGATAAAGACTAATTGGAATTCGGTCATGCAATCAATTATCTTGTGAGACAATCTTAGCATTAAAGGCCAGAAAACAACCTAATCTTTTAATATTTACCACAAACGCCACTTTTTTTATTTTAATTAATCAAATTATCAAAACAAACACTACATTTGCTGCGACATTCAAAAACCACCCATTGTTTCCATGCTCATGGACGCTAAAAACCGCCCCAAAAACAATTCTTTCCCGTTTCAAGATCGAAGTTCGTTCGCAATTTCGCAAGCGCGCACCCCAAAGCATGGAATGTCCATTCAGACACTTTCATCATTTAACCAATATTTTTCCTATGAAACCCAAGTTTTTTATTTCCACAATGGCCTGCCGGCTATGGATTCCGGCATTCCTTTTTTTACTGTGTATTGAACCGGCTTCAGCGCAGGTTATTTCCCAAAGAAAAGGCGTCGACCAATCCATTCAGTATGAGACTGTGAAACGGTTTGGCCCTTGGGACGACCGGAATTACCAACTCACAGCGGCCGACCTGCAATTGCTGGCTCCGAATGAAAATGAACTGTCGGATCCAATTCCAGCATTTTTTCGCGTAGAACTTCGCAAAAGGAACCCCAATCTCCCACGTACCGGCGAAGCGCAGTATCCCAGAAGCGCTCTTCAATTGTATATCCATGAGCATGGAGGATACTTGTACAACAACAAAATGTACAACAAACTGGAAATGGAGAACGGCTTCATGAAAATCAAGGAAAGCCCGGATGAACCGAGTGAAAAGGATTTTGATCCCAGTCGATTTTTGGCAGGCGAACTTCGTATCACCACACCAATTGGAGCGGCCGAATCTGCAATCAAAATCAATCCTGTTGATCCGAACAGGGTGATTGCAGGCGTGAACGGCCCTACGAATCAACAGGATATGTTCTTTTCAACCGATGGAGGAGAAACCTGGACGCTGTCGAACCTGCCGCTCGGGAACACTTGTTGCGACCCTACGGTAGACTGGTCGTCCAACGGCCAAACCGCCTACGCGGCAGCACTGGGTTTTAATGCAGGTAGTATTGCTGTTTGGTTTTATCGTTCGAGTGATTTCGGTCAGACTTGGACCGACCTGAACAACGTCACCCCCGGTGATCCCAGGCGCGAGCTCACTACCGGGAACAGCGATAAAGAGTTTCTACATGTCGACAAACATGTCGGATCTCCTTTCAGGGACAATGTTTACCTTACATGGCACAACGCCAATGTAATGCAATTTGCCCGCTCTACCGATCAAGGCAACACCTGGACTACTACCAGCTTTGACGCCGACCCGCGCGGTATCGGCAGCGACATTACCACCGACCGGAATGGCAATATCTATTATTTTTATCCGGCAACCACAACCAGGCAAATCCTGCTCAAAAGATCCACAGACGGGGGAGCAACCTTCCCGGCGGGCACCATTTTAGTTTCAAACACCAACGGAGGTTTTGACTTTCCGATTCCGTCGATGGAAACCCGCCGCGCTTGGATTTATGTTTCTGCCGACTCCGACCTGTCCAATGGCCCTTTCGGAGGAAGTATTTACGCATGTTGGACAGACACCTACGGTGCGGAAAGCGCTACAGCGGCAGACAACCACACGCGGGTGCTCGTGGCGCATTCTCGTGACGGAGGCAATACCTGGACGGTGGTAACACCGCATCCGACAGCCGACCAAAATACCGTAGATCGTTGGAACCCTTGGATGGCAGTGGGACGCGACGGCACTGTGCATGTTATTTATTACGATACTCGGCATAGCGTCAATCGAACCGGCGTTGATTTGTATTACAGTTTTTCAACCGATGGGGGCCAAACTTTTTCTACACCGAAACGCCTGACAAGCGAAACCTCGCCAAACCTAACCGACCTGTTTGAGTTTGGAGATTATAACGGTTTAGACCATGTCGTTTGTCAAATCGCTATTTACACAGACAACCGTGATGAAGGCGGCGTGGGTGGTAATTCGCCCGACGTGTACACCATCGGTATCGACAACACCGACCCCAGCATTATATGCCCGTCGAACATCACCACCGATGCGGCGCCGGGGCAATGTTCCAGGATTGTTAATTTCACTCCGATTGCTACCGACGATTGCTCCGCCGTTGCCATAAGCAGCACACCGGCTTCAGGCGCCAATTTCAATGTTGGAACCGTTACAGTAACAGCCAAAGCGACGGATGCAGCCGGAAATACCAAAACCTGCCAATTCAGTGTTACGGTACAAGATCTCCAACCACCGGCCATTGTGTGCCCAGCCAACTTCAATCAAAGTTGTGAACTGCCCATTACTCCGGCGGAAGCAGGTTCACCTGTTACGCTCGACAATTGTGGTGTTGCCACAGTGACGCACTCAGATGTCCAAGTAAACGGCAGTTGTATTGGTGAATTTAACGTATTCAGAAACTGGAAAGTGGTCGATGTGCACGGAAATATGAATGCCTGTGTTCAGGAAATCAAGGTAACTGATAAAAAAGCGCCTGTCGTCACTTGCCCGGCGTCCATTACGGTAACCTGTGTCACCAATCCATCCGCCACCGGCACAGCAAATTCGGTCGACAATTGCGACCCTTCGCCTGTATTGGCCTTCGCCGACGGAGCCCCGGTTGGGGATTGTGATTGGCTTTGCACCTTCACCAGAACCTGGACGAGTACAGACGATTGTGGCAACGCAAAAACTTGCGCACAATCCATTACTAAAAGCGCTCTTGAAAAGGTGGAGGAAGCATTATCAAAAGACGTTACGGGCGACGGACGACCTGATCCATTGGTCTTAGGTCATAACAACAGCACGTTGACCATCCCTGCGGGCAAAGGGAACTGTGTGATTCAATGGTTGCCGTCAACCGGAAGCACTGCCTCGGCTTTAAAATTTGAAAAAGCAACGATTCTTCCTACTTGCAAGCCCGGCACCAACCCGTTGGATGTGAACGGTAAATTGGTGAATCCATTGGTGGCCGAAGCACTGAAGTTGCACATTTTTGTACGTCTCAAACCATCGTTGGGGATGAAAAAACTGAGTGAATTCAGCGGGTGTGTATTTGCGCCAATCATTTTGCAAGCCCTCGCGCCAGAACCTGATGTAAACGAGTTGCTGCGGGTAACTCAACTTGCTTTGGGGAATGTAGCCCTTCAACCTCATCTTACGGAATTGCTGGCGGCATTGTCCTGTATCACCGGGCCGTTGGACGTATGTAATTTGTAATTCATTTGGCATGTAGAGGCAGTCTCATAAGTAGTTTTCCCGCAGAATTCGCAGTTTGTTTCGCAGGAGCCGCAGAATTTTTTGATTGTAAATTTTGAAAAGCATGCTTTCTGCGCCGACAAACCAAATATTTGTAAGCGGACTTTGCGATCAATTAGCTTATGAGACAGCCTCTACGCGGCCGGGTGATTTATCGATCCAAAAAGTACATCGCAATTTCTCCCTTGTTTTTTGCCTGAATTTTACCGCGAAAAACGCAGGTAAATTCACCTTTGTCCGACAGTTGATCGCGCGTGGCTTCGCTGATATTGATCTTGCCCGGTTCGCTGCCGCTTTCCATCCGCGCGGCGGTGTTCACAGTATCGCCCCAAATGTCGTAAGCGAATTTTTTAACGCCTACAATGCCGGCCACCACAGGCCCGCTGTGCATGCCAATGCGTATGTCAAATTGTCCGCCATGTTTGTCCCTGCGGCTGTTTACCAACGCCCTGATTTCAAGCGCCGCACGTGCAGCCGCGCGCGCGTGATCTGGCGTGGGCACGGGCAACCCTGATACCGCCATGTACGCATCGCCGATGGTTTTTATTTTTTCAAGTCCGTGCCGTTCAATGATTTCATCAAATGCCGTGAAATGCTCGTGCAATTCCTTCACCAGCTCGGTGGGCGTCAGGTTTTCCGATACTTTGGTAAAATCTACAAAGTCAGTAAAAAGCACCGTAACGGCATCAAAATGCCGTGCAGCAGCCTGGCCCTGTTCTTTCAATTCAGCGGCCACTTCAGAGGGAAGGATGTTGAGCAGCAGGTTTTCCGACTTTTGCCGTTCGGCTTCGATCACGCGGTTGGAACGCTGCTGAATGCGGAAGTTTCGGAAAATTAAAAAGGTGAGCAGCGAAAGCAGGGCGAGGCCTACCAGGTAAAAAATGCCTTGTGTTCGCCTGGCTCTTAGTTCTTTGTCCTGAAGCTCCAACTGTGTTTGTTGCAGGTTCACCTGGGTGGCTTGTAATTGCTTTTCATTTTCGACCCGACTTAATTCCTCTTGTTTTTCCCTCGACAAACTCTGAGCAAACTGCAAATCGGCCTGCGATTTCAGGTAAGCCAGGTGTTGCAATTCCTTGTCTTTGTTGGCCAGGTTGATGGCCGTTTGTTTCAGCTCAAGTTCCTGTTGTTGTTTGGCGGCCAGCAGAATTTGTTGCTCCAGTTTGGCATCGGTGATAATTTGCTGCTGGCGCAACAATTCTTCTTTTTTGCCGAATTCAAACTGGAGTGTTTTGCGTGTCACCTCTTTTTGTTTCTCCACGTTGTTGAAACTGTCGCGCAGGATGACGTGGGCGTTGTAGGCGATGTAGGCGCTGTCGAACTTTTCAGACGCCTGGTATATTTTGGAAAGGTTTAACAGGGCTTCGGAGGCGATATTGACGGCGCCGCTTGCCGATGCGATTTCGTAGGCTTTGTATTCGTAGGTTGCCGCTTTGGGGTAGTCTTTTTGCAGAAAATAGACATTACCGATGCCTGCATAGTTGAACGCTGCGCCTTTTTTATCGTTGATTTTTTCGGAAATCTGCCGTGCGCGCTCGTGGTAATCGAGCGCTGCGGGCAGGTCGTTCATGAGGATGTACACGTTGCCGATATTGCCCAGGTTGTTGGCGATATTGGGTTGGTTGCCCAATTGCTGGTTAATTTTCAAGGCCCTGAGTTTGTAGTCGAGCGCTTTTTTGTAGTCTTTGAGGCTGGTGTACACATTGCCCAGGTTAACCAGGTTGCCGGCGATGGTGCGTTGGTTGCCGAGCGATTCGCTCAAAGCGAGCGCTTTTTCATAATATTCGATAGCCCTGGGGTAATCTTGCAGGTCGTTGTGGATGTTCCCGATATTCCCCAGGCAATTTGCCATATTGGTTTTGTTACCGGTTTGCTCGTTCAGGATCAGTGTTTTTTGATAATATTCCAGCGATTTGGGGAAATCGAGAATGGAATAGTACACCAATCCGATGTTGTTGTAATTATTGGCGATGCCTTGTTTGTTGCCCAGGGATTCGTTGATTTCAAGGGCTTTTTGGTAGCTATCGAGCGCGCCGGGGAAATCGGAGAGCAGCAAATGGTTGGCGCCTTTGACGCTGTGGGCGGTGGCGAGGAATCTTTTTTCCGGCAGTTTTTCGGCTATTTTTACGGCTTTGGCAGCATACGCAACGCCTTGATTAGGGTTTACGCTGTTGTAACGCCGGGCGATATCGGTCAGGAGTTTAACACGAACACTGTCGTCCTGCTGATAGGCTTTTTCCACCCTCAACAGGGAGTCGAGGGTTTGGTTTTGCGCCTTGGCCGCGCCTAAGAACAGGAACAGGCCGCACGTTAATGCAAACAGGCGGCGCATGTCAGTCGGCGATAAAAATGACGTTCACGCAGGGAGCCACGCGGGTGTCGTTGGTGCTGGTTGGGAATTCCGGCGTGCTGGAGTTGTTGATGCCTTCGTTGAAGGAATCGATGCGGATATTGCCCACGGTACGGGGGAAAGTGAAGGCGCCGTTGCCCGGTTTGGTAATACGGTAGAACGAATTGGAACGCACGGTGATGCCGTATTTTTTATCCTTTTCCAAAAAGATTTCCGGAATGCTCAGATCGGCTTCTTCGTGAAGGGCTGAACTGGATACGGAATGGGTACGAACTGGGCGGGCCGTGCCATCGCTCAAATCCCAGAATGTAACGGAATAATCGCCATTTGCCGGGATTTTGATCCCGAATTTGGTCACTTTCCCACTTTTTTGCGGGGTGAAGGTGAAACCATACTCCCAGGAATCGGAAGCTTGTTCGACGGTGTCGATCTGGATGGAAGCATCGTTGAAAAATTCGAAAAAGGGGCTTTCTTCTACCTCATTTTTGTCTTTTGCACAGAAAAGCAACATGCATGACAAACAAAGCAGGAGGGGGTACAAGAGGAAGGAGGTTTTCATGTTGGTTCAGTTTGTGATAGATGATCGAATTGTTTAGCGTCGCCACAAATTTAGTTTAAAATCTGTTGTCCAAAGAAACCGGAATGGAAAATGCTCTTTTGAAAGCGCAAAATCAGGTGTTTTTTGTTGTTTCAAAAGAGCAAAAATGGCACAATTAAACCAGGGCTTTCACTTATTTTTTGGTTAACCTCAATGTTTGAAAGCGCAAGCCTTCGCGGAACAAGGTCGCTGTATATGTACCCGTATCCAAATTTGAAATATCAAGCCTGTTGATAAATAACGGGTCGATTTTTTGAGCAAGCAAAAACCGTCCGGAGGCATCGTATAATTGAATGTGAAATTGCCCGGGAGGAATCACCGAGCCCAAAGTTGCAACCAGGTTGCATTCGCCCATTGTCGGGTTGGGATACAGCACAAATAAGCGGGCTTGTTCAGGAGTTTGCAGCTCGCGTGCGGGGGTCAACGTTTGCCATTCACTACAATCAGGGGTAAAACATCCTGTACTGTCCGTTTTAAAAATCCACATATCATCAAAGGTGGGGGTCGTAAGCGAAGCGGTTGTATCCCAAACAGCACCGGCAAACATCAAATCGCCATTCGACAACTCAGCACCGCCGTAAACATATTGCCTGTAAACGCCCGATGTTTTATCGAGTATTTTTCGCTCCCACAGCCTTTCACCATCAGCATTCAGGCACATGACATAGGCACTGAGTTCGGGCTCCACAATGGTATCGAATAAATAATCAGGCATTTCACCACAAGCAATGACGTTCCCGCTTTGGCTGATAAAACTATCATAAATCACACGTTCTTCAAAAAGATTGGCTTTCTCCCAAATCCGGTTACCGTGTGCATCCAGTTTGAACCACATTTCAATATTAGCGGCATACAATCCAAAACTATCCGATGCAAATGCCCCGATGTAACTGCCGTCGGGCATGGCACTGATCTTTATATGTTGGTTGGCGTTGTCGCATCCGTATGGGTATTGGGTATGCCATTGCAGTTCACCGTTTTTGTCAAATTTCTTAACGTGAAATTTGAGGTTCTGTCCGCCGCCTGGCCAGTGCGTATAACATAACACCAAGCCGCTATCGAGGCTCACGATACTTTTCGTTCGGTTAAGCGTGCCGGTTTCCGGTGTATGCGTATCCCACAACAAATTCCAATTCCGGTCGTAGCAACGGGTATATTCAATGAGCTTATTCGTGAGCGGATGGCGGATATCAAACTGTACATACAAACTTCCATCCGGTCGCAATAAGAGATCACCTGCTCCAAATGGGACATTTTGTTCGTAGTCAAACCTGGATAAATAATTCCCCTCCAGATCGAAGGATAACACCGAGCAAGCTTTACCGGGTGTCCCTAAATAAGCCATATTGATTAAAATTGTGTCGCTTCGAACTACAAATGCTGAAAATCCATTGAATTCCAGTGTGTCATAAATGATTGATTTCCAAATTAATTCACCATGGTTATCAAGTTTCAGCAGCGCATGACAATCCCTGGAATTAAAATCGCAAAACCCGGTTGCCTGAATGATCGCTCCATCAGCTACTGGCAACACGTGGGTTGCATAATCATTTCCAATGTGCAGGTCGTAATGTTTACTCCAACCAATGGGTTGCCCCACAGCTACGAATGTGAACAGTATCAACTGTGAAATGATGATCAGTACATATTTTTCCATTTTACCAAAAGGAAATACGCATCGTTCCGAAAATTCACATACACCTTATGTGGCGTTTAAAAATTCGAAACGATGCGCAGATTTAATCAAATAGATATTAACGAAGAATTACAATGCGCCCTTGATACAGCGTTTCATTTTCATGCGAAAGTTTGATCAGGTAGATTCCATCCGGCAAGGTATCTTCCAAAATCTGGACGCTGCCAGTGTTGACAAAACGATGTGTTTTGATTGTTTTTCCGTCAACCGACAGAATCTGGCATGAGATTTCCTTTTCAAGCAACATTGGGCATTTAATCGTCCATTGCCCTGCATTGGGGTTTGGAAATACTTTCACCTCATGGATCATTTCCTTTGGGATTTCTTCTGCGCGTTGATCTGCCAAATGAGCGGCCTCCGGAATTTCATCCTCACAAACCGATCCGGTACAGAAGCTCAACAAAGCGCATGCATACCCTCTCATAATAGATGCCGGATTGTTTGCAATTGCTTGAAGTTGATCATTTTGAGATGCCGTCAGTTCATAAGCGGTAGGATCCGGCGATTGTTCAATGGCAAAATTGATGTTCATAATTTGCCTGAATCGGATATCCTCTTCGTTTTCAACCGTCATGCTATTGACCAGGGCTTGCGCGCCTGAAATATTACCTCTGGATAAACGGATGCCAACAACTTCCCTTCTGGCCTGGTTGGTGTTTTCACCCATCAGGTAACTTTCCGCAGCATCCAGGTTTCCGGCACTGACAGCTTGTTGTAACACCTTGCGAAGCACATAAGCCTGCCAATCTTTTGCCGTTAGATAATTCACATATTTTTGGTCATTTTGCAAATCCATCAGCCACAATGCTTTTTTGATTTGTGTGTTCTGACGGGCAGGGCCGAGGTCGTTGGGCGTTACGTTTGGCCCATCGTAATTGCAATCCTCTTTCTTGATTGTTGCATTGTGCATCCTGTAGTTGTTTGTGCCTCCATCATTCAAATTATTGGTTGGTTTTTCACAAAATGCCGCATTAGCAAGGTCAAAAACATAGTACCTGAATAAGGCCGAAGAAGCAGGCACTTTGATTGCGCTAGTTGGATTGGCAAAACAGTTGTTTGCATCGCCGGTTATCTTTCCTTGCGTTTCATGAATGCTGCTGTTGGTTGCCAATGTTATTTCGTTGTTGGTATTTTGCAGAAACTCATTCCCTGAAATTTCAAGTCCGCTGTTAGAACCATGTGCTAGCACACCGGTGGTTACGGTTTCCAATTCTCCAAAGAAGTTGCAGTCTACCCTGTTTGCCAGAGCGCCGGTATTGGTCAGATAAACAGCAAAATATTTATCATTAAATTCATTTCCTGATCCGATCGTATAAAAAGCATCGCCGCCGATACGAATACCGAAAAGACCTGAAGTGGGTTTGTCCTTGAACCTGCTATGTTCTATACGAAGCGGATAAATATTGTTTGGGGTGGAATTACAATAGACATCAAATTTATGTTGTTCAAAATCACAATCATCAATCAAGGTGCTTGAATTGGGATGAATATTTGGCCCTGTATTTTCTGACCGAAAGCCATACCTTAGCACTACAGGATTGGAGGTGCGATTTTTAAACGTGCATTGTTTTACTTCAGCCGTAAAATTGATACCATAAATTCCGTATTCAGCAATTCCTTCAAACCGGACGTCTTCAAATTTAATATCAGAACAAGCCCAGATTGATACGCCTTTAGTTACGGGCCACGACGGGCTACCTACATATTTCACATCCACATCCTTGAGGTAGGAATTGTTAGAGAAATCATACTTCATAAATTCAACAGCGCGGCCGTTGTTGATAAAATCACTGCTATTGACCATAACCAATCCACCAAAATTGGTTTGACTGTCACTGCCACCGAATCCTTTTGTGTGGATACCGCAAACCGCATTTTCTATAATGCCGCCATTGATCCATACCGCACCGGCGCCTGTAGTAGGAATAGTTCCGAAATAATTTTGTGCATCTGCTACTGAAGGTTGAGCCATGCCCGAATTTCCTAATACATAAATCCCACCCCATAAACAATCCGGGGTTCCACTTGTAATTTTTCCGCCTTCAACAATTAGCCGTGCGCCTCGTTTGACCAGGATGCTCAACTCCTCGCTTACCCTGACCTCACACTTGATGACTAGCGTTGCACCTGTTTCAATAATCAATGGCCTGGTTAGTATTCGCAGGCTATTCCATTCCACAAACTGCCCTTCGGGGATAACCAAGGGGTCGTTGGATGTAACTTCGCAACTTCGTTCGATGGATACAAAATTGGGCTGACTGTCATAAATCGAACCGTACATACGAGCCCATTGTAATCTGGTCATCCCGATTTGAGGAAGGGTGTATCCCATGAAATTGTTGCCGGTGCCCCAAGTGCAATAACATCTGTAACATTCGTTGGTACCACAGCTTGGGTGCGGGGTTCCTGGATCGATCACCGGGCATGGATCATCACCACACATGGTACTTTCTGGTCCGCCGCACTCCTGGGAAGGGTTCATATCTCCTATGTCGTTCAATGCACTGAATGCATGACACAACCCGAATACATGGCCGAATTCATGGTGTACAACATTACCCCATACCTCGGCATTCTGCCAACCTTGTTCAAAAATGTGGTAATGCACATTGGCTAAGGCCATGAATGAACTTCCATCTGTCCACCCCCCGATATTCTCTAAGCCATTATCAACAACCACAATGTGAAATGCATCGGGATTAGCGAAGGAAAATGGGGTCGTTTCGTAAAAAAAGATGTTTTCACAAGGATTTGCAGGGTCTCCGGCCAAACGATATCGAATCCGTGTGTCATCTAGATCGGGCGATGTGCCAAATTCATTTTGTGCCGGATTGGTTGCCAAAAAATTTGCATACCCTAAAATTTGATCCACATACGTTGGCGCATAATAAGGTGCGTTGGGGTCGCTGCACTGAAAATTGTTGCCATTCGAACTTACAAAATGGAAATCTACGGTCAAGGTTACAATCGGCATTTCGTTGATTTCTTCAACCGATATGTCATCAAAACAACCCGGGCCGCTCGATCTGGAACTTTTTTGTGCAAACCGGTTATGCGACTCCGAGTAACAATCGAAGGGTGTGTCCTGAGCAACCGTCACCTGGAAGGAAAGCAAAAGGCAAATAAGTGCCCCCAGAAAAGGGACAATAGTGAGTTTTTGTGTCATTGTGAACTAGTTTAAGTGTTAAAATTGAAAGATTGAATGTGCAAAAGTATCTGAGCGAAGTATTCAAAAATAGAACAAATTCAGGGCTTTCTTCCAGCGGCCTTTTACCGCATACCCTGATTAAATTAAATTAATGCTCATTTCAAAAAGCAAAAACACGCGGTTTTTGCTTTTTGAAATGAGCAGTTGAATTCACGGAGAGGAGGTTGCAGTGATCGTTGAATTTTCATTTAACCTCGAATAGGCGCCCCCGATCGATCAATAGCACCCGGGCGTTGCAAGGCAACAACCGTTAACCGGATTTACCGTAAATGAAACCGTTTGCCCGGGATTGATCGTAAACCATTGAGGAGAAACATTGGCACAATTAAAAGATACAGCACATCTGATCGCCGCACCCGTTGGATTGTACAATGAAAAATGATTGGAATTAGCAAAAGGGAAGTTGTGACCTACCTGGGTCAACACCGCGCTTTTGCTTGAATTTCCGCAAACTTCACAATCTGATCCATTGTCGATACCGCAAACAATTAGTCCCACGCCTCTGCCAATGATCAGATTCGGACATGGTGATGCATTTCGATCATCCGCCTTCACCGTTTCCAACTGGCTTTCTTTCAACTGTTCCGGGGCATCCTTTTGGCAGGCGTAAAAAATTGCGGAAACGCCGATCAAGCCGACAAATGCTGACAAAAAAAGAACTTTCTTCATGGTAGTAAAGTGTTTAAGAGTGAAATAATTAAGGGTCAAAATTCCCCCCACCTATAAAGAAAAAAAATAACAATTTCAGGACTTACTTCCAAAAACTGTATTGCAGTAAGTCAATTTGTTTTCGCATATTCTTACCTTCCTCCCATGAAAACCTGGCTGCTTCTACTATTTTCAATTCCATGTTTTGCACAAAAACCTCAAACGGCATCGGTTGGCTTACAAAACGGCCACCCCACCCTGCTGCTGAACGGAAAACCCGAACTTCCCTTCATGTACGCGCTCACGCACGTGACCGGCGGGCGCTGGAGTTGGGAAGAACTTCCGGCGCACAACCTGCGCCAAATGGCCTCGGTCGGCGTGCGCTTGTATCAGGTGGACTTGTGGCTGGAAGACATCTGGAAATCGCCAGGCGCAGCGCTTGACATCCAGTTGGTACAACGACAGGTAGGCGGTGTTTTAGCAGCTTGCCCGGGCGCCGCGGTGGTGGTGCGCCTGCATGTGAACGCGCCCGTTTGGTGGCGCAAAGGGCATCCGGAAGAATCCGTTTTATACGCCGACGGCCCTGCGGCCGATCTGCCGGTGGGTTTGCCCTTCAACCACGAAGACGGCGATATTTTTCGTTGCGACCGCACCAGTCTGGCCTCTGAACGTTGGCGCAAAGAAGCAGGTGAAAAAGTGCGGGAATTCTGCCGCCGGCTTTCAAAAACACGGGAAGGAAAATCGGTAATCGGCTTGCACCTGGCAGGCGGCGTGTACGGCGAATGGCACCCCTGGGGCTTTATCTGGAATGAACCGGATATAAGCGAACCAATGACCCGCGCCTTCCGGTTGTGGTTAAAAAACAAATACCGGACGGATGAAAACCTCCAAAAAGCCTGGGGCAGCACCCGGCATAACCTCGCAACAGCCACCGTGCCCGACACCCTGGAACGCCGCTGTTGCGCCTCCGGCTTTTTCCGCGACCCGGCCAAAGAGCAACGCGTAATAGACTTTTATCAGTGCCACAACAGCGTCATCGCCGACGACATTGAGTATTTCTGTAAAACGGCCAAACAAAGCTGGGGGCGCCCGTTGCTCACCGGCGTTTTTTATGCCTATAGCCAATTCGGGCTTTGTCGTCAGGCGCTGAACGGCCACGGAGAAGCGGAACGCATCCTGAACTCCCCCTGGGTTGATTACCTGGCCGGCCCGCCGAGTTATTACGACGGAAGCCGCAAAGCCGGCGGTTCAGGCCTGCAGCGCGCGCCGGTGCAGTCCGTACTTTTACACGGCAAACTGTGGTTCGACGAAATCGACAACGGCTATTTGCAGGACAAACGCGAGTTCGACTTCGTGCGCTCCCTACCCCTTGGCGATACCGCCTACCTACCCATTTTTCAACGCAGTTTGTGGCTGCCCATGATACAGGGGAGCGGACTTTGGCTGTACGACTTCGGTCCGCAACGCAGCGCCGGCTGGTGGGACGGCCCCATGTATTTGAAGGAAATACGCCGAACCATTGAACTTTTCAGGAAACAATATGCATCCGCAGATTTTCGCAGCGCCGCCGATGCGCTGGTGGTATGGGATGCAGAAAGTTTTTACGCAGTGCGCAATGTGAATACGCCCGACTGTGACAAGGGCCTGGACGCCGCCGCGGAGGAACTGCAGCGCTGTGGCGTAGCGCTGGATCATGTATACCTGTTCGATTTGGACCGAATGGACCTGACTCCTTACAAAGCGGTAGTTTTCATGAATGCCTGGAAAATAACCGCCGAACATCGCCGTATGCTCCGTGAAAAGGTGGCCCAGGGCGGCCGCACATTGATCTGGAATTATGGCGCCGGGTTTTCCGATGGCTCCAACATCAGCATTTCCGGCGTGGAGTCATTGACAGGAGTTGTGCTCAAAGGCAGCAACCAGGGCAAACGGATTCACTGGATCTTGGGCGCCGACACGGTTGCTAACCACGAGCCTGTTGATCCGCTTTTCGAAATCAATGACCCCAATGCCACGGGCCTCGCGCGACTGGTTAGATCGGGTGAAACGGTGATCGGAAAAAAACAGTTTTCCACGCATACCGCCATTGTGGCTACTGTTCCCTTACACGATTCAGGCGTTTTCAGAGCGCTGTTGAGGTCGGCGGGGTGCCATGTGTGGAGTGAACAGGAGGGAGGAGGTATTCAAGTTAGTCAGAACTACGTACTTGTTCATTCGAAAATGGAAGCGGCACAAACCTTGCGTTTTAAAAACGGAATCGAATGGAATGAGTCTGAGGCAGGTATTGGCGCCTGGTTGTTAAAGGCAGGCACCGGGAAGGAGGTGTGGGAAGAGATTTCAACAAAACGATAACCATGTCGTACAGGGATTTTCAAATAAATCTTTGCGCCTTGGCGCCTTGGCGAGCCAAATTACCGTATCTTTGCCCCATTATTATTCACCTCTGGTATTTGTCCGCCCTGGACACCGAAGTTTTTAGGATGTTTTTTCGGCCCACAACGGCCTTTCCATCCCACTCGCTTTGCCCCATGAAGGTCGGCCCTTGGCCCACCGACGCGCACTAGACCAGGCAAACCAATCGAGGAGCCACAGGCCATTGCCTTTTATGCTTCTTTCAAACACAAATTAATGTTATTCAAAGACTTATCGCTCATCGAGCCGCTGCTGCGCGCGCTCGAATCTGTGGGCTACGAGCAGCCTACGCCCATCCAGGAACAAGCTATCCCCATCGTCTTAGCACAACGCGACCTGTTGGGCTGCGCACAAACCGGCACCGGCAAAACCGCTGCTTTTGCGCTTCCGATGTTGCAGCTCCTTTTCAATAATAAACCCAGCAACCCAAACAAGCCCCTTCGCGCGCTCATACTCACACCCACGCGCGAGCTGGCCATTCAAATTGCAGAAAGTTTTACCGACTACGGAAAAAATTTGCACCTCAAAAACCTGGTTATTTTCGGAGGCGTTAACCAATACGGTCAAACCGAAGCCCTCAAACGCAAACCTGAAATACTCATCGCCACACCCGGTCGTTTGCTCGATCTGATGAACCAGGGCTTCGTTTCCATCAAAGATATTGAAATTTTCGTGCTCGATGAAGCCGACCGCATGCTGGATATGGGTTTCATCCACGATGTAAAAAAGGTAATCGCCAAATTGCCCGCCAAACGGCAGACCCTCTTTTTTTCCGCTACCATGCCCCCGGAAATTGCCGGCCTGGCCGATTCTATTCTGACGAACCCGGAAAAAGTGGAAGTCACGCCTGTTTCCTCCACTGCCGAAAAAGTGGAGCAATCCGTATATTTCGTGGAAAAGGCGAACAAAAGGCATTTGCTGACCCACCTTCTGAAAAACGACGCTGAAATCCGTTCGGCACTGGTATTTACCCGCACCAAACACGGCGCCAACAAAGTAGCCGCCGATTTGCATAAAAACAACATCAAAGCAGAGGCTATTCACGGCAATAAATCACAAAATGCCCGCCAATCGGCCCTAAAAAGCTTTAAAGCCGGTAAAATTCGCGTACTTGTTGCTACGGATATTGCCGCCCGTGGCATCGACATCGATGAACTCTCGCACGTTATCAACTACGAATTGCCCAATGTGCCTGAAACTTACGTGCACCGCATTGGTCGAACCGGGCGCGCAGGGTTGAGTGGAATCGCCTATTCATTTTGTGAAGCCGAAGAAGTACCTTACTTGCGCGATATTCAAAAACTGATCGGACAGGTGGTACCGGTGGCCATCGAAAACCCATACGCAGCTGATCTTAGCGCCCCAGCCGCTCCTCAAGCTGCACAACGCAAGCCGCAACGCGAAGCCAAACCGTCTCGTCAGAACGGGAAGCCACAACAGCAAGAAATGCGCGATCGCGGCCCACGCCACGAGCGTCGGCCAGGCAAACCACAGCTGGCACAAGATGATCGCCGATCCAGCGCCGAAGGACAACCAAGGGACGAGCGTCGCCCGAACAACCAGGGAGGCGCACCGCGCGATGAACGCAGACCGCAACAACGCGACGAACGCCGCTCCAATAACCAGGGGGCACCGCGCGACGAACGCAGACCGCAACAACGCGACGAACGCCGTTCAAACAACCAGGGCGCACCACGCGACGAACGCAGACCGCAGCAACGCGACGAACGCAGACCGAAACCCCAACAATCCGCGGCGAACCGCAATGAATCTAGCACCAGCGGAGCGGAGCCAACGGCAACCCGTCGCGGCCGGTTTGCCTCGATCCTCGAAGTAGCCACGATTCAAAAGCAAGCACGTCCGCCACGCCCGAAGGATCACAACCGCGAACGGGATCCAGAGAACAAACAGCAAGGAGGAAACAGGTGGGATAAGCGTAAGCGGAGGTAGGTATCTTGCCCAAAGTGAAATGCGCCGGGCTTTACAACCCGGCGCTGAAGAACATGGAAATTCTTCATTGAATTCACCAACTACGATTGTTTCCAAATGGCCTTTTTACTCAGTGTGAATGGACCCTTTGGTATACTGCTTCACATTTGCCTTTTGATTGCGCGATTCGTTTAACAGATACCTGCGCGCCCTGGCCAATATTGACAATTCCGTCGTTTTTAATTTTACCCAAAATGATCGTTCCTCCGAAACGGCCCGTTTCATCCAGGATGGAAAGTGTAACTCCATTTTGAATAGTGAGTGTGGTGGTGCCTTCCATGAGCAACGCATCGATGGGGTCAACTTCGGTTTTGATTACCGGGGAAAAGGGAGCACCCGACGGAATGATTACCTGAGAAAACTCATTCGGCACCCTGCCCTCTTTCCAGTTTGCGGCACAATTCCAATCGTTCACACGACCGGGTTTGCCGCCTTGCCAGGTAGCAGTGGTTTGGGAAAAAGCATTGGTTGAAATGGTTATCAGAAGTGCCATGAGTATGGTATGTGATGTTTTAATAAGGGAAGCGTTCATACTTGTTTTCTTTTTGAGTGGAATGGTTTGTTTCAGGTTTTTCGCTTTGCTGATGGTTATAATTCACCTTATGTAACCCCAAAAAAAAGGTAAATGGTAATGGTAAAAAAAATCTCCATAATGTCTCCCCTCTATTAAAACCGCAGAGCCGCCTCAAACTTGAGTCATCATAAAATCGGTTATTGTTTTTCCACAAGGAGTTACAGGAGGTGCAGGAGTTTTTTAAAAACTTTTCTCCTGTAATTCTTGCAACTCCTTGTGGAAAAACAAATTACGAAACGATTGTAAAGATGTGCAGGAACCGTTGCTATACGGGGCGCAACATTGGTAGGAAAAAAGAAAGTAAGCTGAAGGCTATTGCAACAGATCGACTGCTTTTTGGCCCTGTTTGAGCAATGGGTGATCAGGCGTGTTGGCTATCTCCCGGAAGATAGGTAGTGCATTGGAGGTGTCGCCTGTCAACAACCATCCCAGGCCACGATACCATTGCAATTGAGGCTGCCAGCCGGGTTGTTTCAGCTCAAGACGGTCCAAATAGCGCAAAGCATTGTGGCCTTCGCCCAATTCAAGCAAACAATAGCCTTTCAGGAAGCGGAGGGTATCGTTGGAAACCGTGGCGCTTTCTTTCACGTTCAGCAAACTTAATGCCGCCGTAAACTTCCTTTGGGCAAGCAACGCAGTAACATCTGTAACAGAGGTGGAAAACTTGACACCCGGAGGTGGAAACTCCGTATACCAAAGCTGGTCCAGCACCGGCTTCAACTTCGGATTATCCTCTTTCAACCTGGGCGCTGGATATCTGGGTTCGGGCAATTGGGCTTGCGCCATCGGCCTTTGTTGTTGTTGTGGGGGTGGCGGTTGAAAACTTGAGGTATCTCTTAATGGCAGCGTTGGAACAGAAGCAGGCGCCATTTCTCTTTGCGCCCAAAAGAAAAAATAGCCCCCTAACAAAATAGCAAACGCAATTCCAAGCCCCCATTTCCAACGATCAGGTTGAACACCGGCAGGAGGGGTTGAAAGTACCGATGAAACCTGCTCCCGCAGCAATTGCGTACGCAGGTGTTCCGTCAGTTTTCGCTGCGTTTCTACTTGCTGGGCAAACACCGGATCCCGACGCAATTTCTGTTCAAAGTGAGCCAGTTCTTCCTGGTTCAATTCGCCATCCAGATACGCTTCAATGTCGAACTCTTTCATTGGTTGGAATTTAATAACCTTCTAAAACTTTGGCTTCCATCGCGATTTCAATCAGTTTATTGAGGCATTGGTTTCGTTTGCTTTTCAAGGAAGTTGTCGAATTGTAAGGCGTCAGAGCTTGTTCGATGATTTCCTTGTCGCGCATGTTTTCGAAGTATTTGAGCCGGAGCAACTGTTGGCAATTTTCACCCAGGTTGTGGAGTAATTTTCCGATAATCCCCTCTAGTTCTTTGTTGTTCAAATAAGCTTCCGGGTTGAGCTCGGAGTGTAGCGACACCTCTTCGAGGTCTTGTTGCACCGGTTTTTTCGTGCGCACCCGGTTGGCAATCAGTTTTCTAGCTACACCGTTGGCATAGGCCGCCGGACTAAATTCGGCGAATTGGAATGCCTGATTACGGATATTATTGATCGTGATTACCACTGCATCGTTCAACAGTTCTTCGGCGTCTTCGGCGGCAAGTCCGGCACGCAGCGTAGCTTGCCGTACATCGTAGGCAATCTTGTTGGCTAGTGCCCGGATAGCCCCAGGTTCAGCTCGCCCCAATGCCTCATACAAACCTTTTTTATCGGCAAGAAGGTTTTTTTCTGCCTTCAGGAACCTTGTAACACTATATGTCATGCGTAGGTGAAAGGTAAATGATCGGATAAGCTTTTGTTTAAAATTTATTAACTAGCCCCTCACTTAACCTTCTTCCCCGGTATCTTCTGTCCATTTTGAAACAAGGTCAGACTTTCTACTTTGCCGTCTTTGACCGTGAAGTTGATTTGAGCATCCACCACTTTAAGAAAAAATTCGGTATCTGATTTGCCGAACATTTCAAAACGGCTCTGGCCTGTGGCCTGCCCAAACAACTGGGTTCCTTCCCTGGTAACGGTGATTGTAAACCCTGGCGCCAATTCATACACACCGACATAGGTTTCAAGGATGGGTTCCGGCACTGAGTACGTTTTGACAGATTCTCCAACGCCCATTTTGGCCAGCATATCCACTGCGTTCAGGTTTCCCGGATTGAGCTCCAGTGATTTTTTGTAATTGACAATGGCAGCTTCTTTTTGTCCGTCTTTCATGAGCGCTTCGCCGTAACTGTCGTACACATTGAATGAATTGGGGAACGCATCCACATTGATCCTGAACACGACAAGCGCCTCCGCAATTTTATCGGTTTGAAGATAGGCATACCCAAGAGTATTGAACTCATTTTCATCGAATTCATAATTTTCCTTGTCTTTTTTCAAGGCTTCTGCAGTTTTATTTGCGGCTGCGGCCCCTTGAGCGTCCAGCGCCTTTTTAATCTCTGCCAGGGCCGATTTTTTTATTTCTCTCAGCTTTGCAGAAGAATCGAGCAGGCGAAATCCAAGATCATCAGCGCCTTTATCGGAGTTGGTCAGCACCACTACGCCTTTACCTGTTTCTTTACAAAATCCGGCAAAGGTTCGATAGCCTCCTGTTCCGCCATTGTGCCAGGTCACATCGCCTTCGGCGCCTTTGCTGATGTGCCAGCCCAAACCAACCCGGGTGCCGCCGCCGGCCTTGTCGTGGCGTGCTTGGTGGGAAAGTTGCATAGCCGGAAGTAGTTTGCTTTTTTTCAGGCCCATGTTCGCTGCCAGGTAACGCAACATATCATGCAAAGAACTGCGGATAGCGCCGGCGCCGGCCAGCGTAGGAATGTCCCAGTTTGACACCACCTGGCCCTGGCTGTGCCCCAAAGCCAGGTTTTGCTTCATTGTTTTATCCAGCGTGATCTTGGTTTCTTTCATACCCAAAGGCTTGGTTATCTGTTTAACCAGCATGGTTTCATACGGTTTGCCGGCCTTAAGCGAAAGGATATGCCCCAACAGGCCTTGTGCCAGGTTGGAATACTCGTATTGCGCACCGATGTCGCGCGACAAAGAATAGCTGTTCAGAAATTCATACATCATCTCTACCGTGTAATCGGCGTAAGGGTTGGCGGGGTCTTTTGGCGCCATGTTGGAAGGCAGGCGCGATAAGGCGGAAGTATGATCCGACAAATGCCCCAAGGTGATTTGTTGTCCGTTGCGGACAGGCATTTTGACGCTTGGAGGCAGGTAGGTTTGGGCAGGCTCATCGATTTTTACTTGCCCATTTACCGACATGTTAGCCAGCAGGATGCCCGTAAAGGTTTTGGAGATGGAGCCGATCTCGTAAATGGTATGTTCGTTCACGGCTTCACCGCCGACGGTTTTGGTACCGAACAGATAATACTGCGGGCCATTTTGGTCGATGATTCCCACGACGATGCTGGGGGAATGGCCGTTTGCAATGCGCGCCTGAATGCTGGAGGAAACGTCGTCAGGCAATGATTTTTGAGCAAAAGCGAGGTTGATTAGAACCCCAAACAAGAGCAAAAGGTATATTTTTTTCATGGTTCAAATTCGATGTAATTGATACATTTTGAATCAGTTAAAGTCAGTATTATGGATATTCCATTCATATTCATGGCCGGATCGGGAAGCATAAACATTAGACGGCATCCTTTCCCCATCACCACTTCCTGTGCATTTGATACCTTTTCAAAAACGGCAAACTGTCCGGATTAGCAATAACGCGGAATTGAGTGGCATCCCATTGAAACAACTGACCACTTTGATGCAGGTGTTCCTCGGGTTCGCCAGAGGTATTCGAAACTGTTAACCAGTGATCTGCCCGTTTGACGAACAACAGCGGTGGCGTCTTTTTCCGAAACAGCCACGCTTCGGAAGCAGTTTGGCCGCCGTCGCCGCCATAAAAATGGGAGAGCTCTGTTACAGCCAGGCATTTCTGTTTGCGGAGATCAAAAATCAGGAGATTCAATTTCCCGAACCAGAATTCTTCAGTTTGCAAAATACACGCCGTTTGTCCTTCTACAAATGGAAACCGTGCCTGCGCAAAAAACAGAGGCTCTCCGGTACCGAAATGCAGGCATTCAAACTGGGCGGAATCGAGCACGGTTTTGAGCAATGTATCGGAAATGGACAGGCCGGCAGATGTATCCGCTAAAAAACAATGCAAGGTATCGGGCCAATTCGAATGGGACGGAAAACGCGCCAGGCATTGGGAGAAAGGAGATGGAATTGATACCGGGCGCGCACAGTAGGTACAGCCCCACAGGACTGCGGCGGCACAGGCAACCCCAAAAACCAGTTGCCTGAAAGCTGTATTCTTTGTCAAATTCGTACTCCTTTTCATGAAACATTTTTTACTGGGTGCATGAAGAATCGCGCCTCCAAGATAATTCAGTTTCAATTATTGCGCTGATACACCTTCAGGCCACAATGCCTGCAGAAGGTTTTGCATTCTCCATTTGCAAAATTAGAATAGGGATAGCGGTTGAATATGCCGGAGTTCATGGAAGAGGTGCGATTGTCGAGAGAGGGATGACAGGCACAGTAATTTTTTTCTGCCTTTCGAGCCGCTTCGATATCAGCTGCCTGCACCCGTTGTGCTGCCGTACAACCGGTAGTTAAAACCTGCGCGCCCATGAAACAGCACAATACGACTGAAAAAAGACGGTTTCTTTTTACTTGTTTATTCATTCTGCCACATTCATTCCACACGTTAAAAACCCAAAGGAATCCAAGCAAGGCGACCATGCCCAGGAGGGCCAGAAGTGCATTTTGCGACAAAAGATCGACGGTTTTGGAAATATTCAGATGAGATGGTTGTTCAATTTGCCGGGTGATAGGAGATTGGGCCGGCAATGCGCAAGGGGCGATCAATAGTGCGGCAATGATTGTTTTCATGTGGTTTGCCATAGTGAAGGTTTGATTCGTTTTAAAAACAGGAGTATGAATAAGGAGAATCAAGGAGCTCGACCACTTAATGTAGCGTTTGAAAAAAGGTAAATGGGTTGTGAAGATTAATAACAATCCATTAAAGATTGCGGCCATGCAGATACCAGATTGAAGGACTTTTCAACGCGATTTTTGATTTGGCAGGCTGCCTGCTTTTGTAGCCACATGAACATCGTGTCGCTCGGCCACCCCCTACCCCTGAAGGGGAGTACGGCTTTATAAATATGAGCAATTTACCTAAGGAGACAAGATATTCTTTGTTCATAGAGCCGTACTCCCCTTCAGGGGTAGGGGGTGGTGGCCGAGCGACAGTAACAAACACTTAATTCTCCTTCACCACTTGCTTTTACACTCTAAAAGTTGTACTTTAGAATTGAAAAGGGTACACATTTTTCAGGTAAAAACCTCGTGGAAGTTCTTTGACAATTCGGAAAAGAAAATAAAGACACAGTCACACTTGTCCCTGATAGCCAGTTGAGCGATAGCAATGGGGCTTATTTTGGGGATTCTGT
>JAEUUR010000377.1 GCA_016787465.1 Saprospiraceae bacterium
TAGTTCTTCGAGAACTGTCCCACTTGAAATTTGAACGGATATAGAATCAATGCGGGCTTCGGTATCCAACACGGCATCCAGATCGATAATCGGGCCTTCACCGATGCAGGTAGGAGGCGCCTGAAAATCGCCGTTGATAGCGCCGGAGTTGTCGTCGCCATCGAGATCGAATTCAAAGTGAAAATCGCTTTCGAGGTTTACATTATCCAGGCCGCCGTAATCATCGGCCTGTGAATAATATTCTCCACGGATGCGCAGGCTGGTGATATTGGTGAGTACGTCTCTGAATTGAGCTTCCGTCGGCGTAGCGCCATTCAGGTTGTTCAGTCGCCAACCGGCGTCTTCCCGAAGCAGGATATCGTAGTGGGTCCAGGAAGTACCCGGAAGCACCGGATTGTTAAAAACCAGGGTCAGGTTGGCGCCGCCTTTGATGACCACATCCGGGTTGTTGTTCGGGTTGGAATTGTTGCTCACATATTGATCATAACGAAGAAACCGGCCGTAAGCATCGCACTTGATACCTTCAAATTTATCGGGCGCAACGAAATACCAGGTGCCGCCGGTCGACGCATCGGTGGTACGAATGTAGCCTCCGGGCGTTCCTCCGGTGCTTTGCCAAACGCATGCGCCGTTCAAAGCGTCGCCGTCGGCCGTCCATCCTTCATTGCTGAAATCAAATGTGCAGTTTTGAGCAACGGCAAGTTGTGGCAAGCAAACAAACAGGAAAAAGCAGAGGCGCATGTTCGGAAAAATTATGGCAGCAAATTAACTGTCTTCTACGGTGAGTTTGACTAAAAAAATGATTGAATTGACAGATATAGCGTTTGAAACCAACAAATTGTCGTGGAACACTCAATCTTGAATGCCATTGAAAGAATTCCGACAGACCCACTTTTGTCAACAGTTGGCGTATAATCTTTTAAACTACGAGTGTTAAGCCGGAATGGTCGTAGTTTTGTTGTTGCAAACAATTTGACCAAAGCTATGCGCACTTCCTTTTGTGTTTTCCTGCTGATCTGTTCTTTGTCTATTTCCGCCCAACAACAAATGTTTGAAAGGCTGAATTATCCGGCAGAAGTGAATGGAATGATGTTAAAATATCCTTTTGCAGGAGGATTAAACGCGCCACAGTTTTCAAATGCGGATTTGAACAAAGACGGCATACAGGATTTGGTTGTTTTTGACCGTGTCGGGAATGTATTGCTGACTTTTTTGAACAACGGCATTCCGAATAGCATCGACTATACCTACGCTCCGGAGTATGCCTGTAATTTCCCACGCCTGGTTGATTATGTGGTAATGCGTGATTTCGACAAAGATGGCGCAATGGATATTTTTACCGGTTCAGTTGAACCCAGTCGCCAGGAAATTCAGGCGCACAAAGGTTATTACGATGGCAATGTGCTCAAATTTACCCCTTACCTTTTTACCCATCCCGGTTGCACCCTCTGCGATCCGTTATACATTCATTATCCGGACAACGACCAACCCGGCGACTGGAACAACCTGCCTGTGAACAAAGGCGACATTCCTGCTTTCGACGATATCAACGGAGATGGCGATATCGATATCGTCACCTTTGAGGCCGCAGCCGGCGGACATGTGTGGTTGCTTGAAAATCAGTCGGTGGAATTGGGTCTGGGGCTAGCCAATATGCGTTTTAAACTCGTAACACAGTGTTGGGGCGGCTTTTATGAAAGCGGACTGGAAGCATGCTATTGCGATCTGGCGCCTACACCCGATTGTTGCGCGCCATGCGCGTTCAGCGGCGCCGTCGACGACCGCGACCCACTGCATCCCGGTTCTACTTTGATGACATTCGATAACGACAATGACGGTGATAAAGAAATTGTGCTCGGCGACGTATCTTTTTCATGCCTCAATTTTTTGAACAATGGCGGCAATCCCAACAAGGCCTGGATGACCAGCCAGGACATTGCCTACCCTTCCAGCAACATCCCGGTTGATCTGGCTGTTTTTCCCGCTGCGTTTTACCTCGATTTGGACAATGATGGTAAAAACGACATGATTGTTGCGCCAAACAACCCAACCATTGGTGAAGACCGTAAAAATGTGTGGTTTTACAAAAACACCGCATCGGCCGGTCACGACTTTCACTTGCAAGGAAGGGCTTTGTTCACGGAAGATATGATTGATTTAGGGTCGGTGACACACCCTGCATTCGCCGATGTTAATGCCGACGGACTCAACGATCTGGTGGTCGGCACTTACGGGTATTTTACACCCGGCGTACCGACAAATGCACGTTTGTATTTGTTTTTAAATACCGGCACGCCCACGGCCCCACAATTCCACCTGACTGATAACGACTGGCTGGGCATGTCTGAGTTTGCTCCCATCGATTATGAGTTTTCTCCGGCTTTCGGTGATATCGACGGTGATGGAGCGCTCGATTTGGTGATCGGTAACAGCGTAGGCGGTTTTTATTGTTACAGAAACCAGGCTGATGCCGGCGAGCCCATGCAACTTACCCGCGATTTTAATGTGATGTGGGCTCAAATGGATGTGGTAGGTGCAGTTTCAACACCGATTTTGTATGATCTGGATCAGGATGGACTGATCGATATTGTAGCAGGAGAAAGAACGGGGTATGTCAATTATTTCAAAAATAACGGCACTTCTACCACGCCACTTTTCTCCGCCGTTCCGGAAATAGGCAAGGTAGGCCAGGTAGATGCGCGCACCCTCGTAGATGCCGTAGGAAATTGTGCGCCTTCCATCATTCAAACGGAAGACGGGCCGTTGTTGATCATTGGCACGCAAGGCGGGCATTTCGAAGCGTATTTTATCTCTGACAACCTGCAGGATACTTTTTTTCTCACCGATCCTTTATGGGGCGGCATCGACGAAGGCAGCCGCAGCCATGCGGCATTTGCCGATCTGGACAGCGATGGCATCCTTGAAATGGTGGTGGGCAATACCCGCGGCGGTTTGTCGATGTTTAAAACCGTGCTGAAAGATTGTTTTACGTCAGCGCCCTATCCGCCTGATGCGGAAAACAATCTTAAAATCAGTCCGAACCCAAGCAGCCATTGGGCGAAACTGGAATGGGCAGGAAAAACCGATGCAACCTGGCAGGCTTACAATGCGCTCGGCCAACTCGTAGCCAATGGCCAGTTCAATGCATCCGTTGATTACCTGGACGTAAAAGCATGGCCAGGTGGAATATATTTTATCGAAGCAGTTACTGGCCAGGAGCGAGGAACGGTGCGGTTGGTGAAGCATTAAGCTGCTCCAATTTTTTTCTGTACATTTTCTTGTTCATTGCCCCGCAAGCACCTACATTTGCCCGCCCTATTGAAAACCCCACACCCCACACTGAATTGGGGGATTAGCTCAGCTGGTAGAGCGCTTGCATGGCATGCAAGAGGTCATCGGTTCGAATCCGTTATCCTCCACATCCTAAGCCTGGACAAATTGTCCGGGCTTTTTTTTTGTACTTTTCCTTGGGATGAACACTATACTTGCGCTTGGGAATTACAATTTTTAGTCTAAATTCACTGATCTGGCATATGTCGATCTTGTGAATATTTAGTTCATCGGTTTCATGATCAAGCTGTTGGTTTAGTACTTTCAGCGAAAATTTAAAATGATTTTCCAAAAAATAATCCTAGTAATTCGTCAAGCACTTAGTTTTGCCCGCCAGATTTCCTGCCCTTGGAAATAGGACGCAATTTCCAGAAAGCCGATAGTCGTTTTAATAAAGCCATTTACAAACATCTGAAGCAATGCGCCTTTCTATCCTCTTCGGACTTTTTACCTGTTTCACCACTTTAAACCTCTTCGCTCAGGAATACCCGGAAAATCCGGAACCGGGAGCTTGTTACATCCGTTGTCCGATTGAAGAAGTTTCGGAAGTCGAAAGCGTGGTGGTTACCCCCACATATTGGCAGTATAAAGTGGTTCCTGCCGTATACAAAACCGTCGAAGAACGTATTTTGGTCAAAGAGGCGTCCAAACGGTTCGAATATGTGCCTGCCGTGTACAAAGAGGTGTACGACACGATTTTGATTGAAGAGCCGATCAATAAAATATCACTGGTGCCGGTTCAAACGCTCGACACCTTCGAAGTTTTTACCGTGGAACCCGCCTACGCAGGTTTTGAACGCCGCCCCCTGCTTGACGGTTGCACCTCGCCTATCCCCGGCGATTGCGATGTGCTTTGTTACGTGGTGCATGAAGCCGTCACCAAAAACATCCCTGTCAAAAAGCTGGTTAGTCCTCCAGGCTATAACAGCACTTTGCAACAAGGCCGGTTTAGAACCGTAAAACGCCAGGTAATTGCCACACCTGCCACTACCCGTGAAATTGAAATTCCTGCCGAATACGCCATTATCCAAAAAAGAGTGCTGGTAAAAGACGAAACGGTGGATTCGGTAAAAGTGGAACCGGTAGTCCGTGAAGAAGTATTTTTGGTCAACAGCCGCAACCGCGCTTCCAACGAAGGGTTTGAATGGCGCAAAATAGAATGCTCCTTACTCGATTTTAACCTGCTGCCCATCTATTACGGATTGAACAGCGATGTGCTGAATTCGGAAGCCAAAACCGTAATCAACGAAAAATTGCTCGAGCTGATGATCAAACGCCCAGAAATCAAGGTTGAAATCAGTTCGCATACCGATTCACGTTCATCCGACGAGTTTAACCTCGATCTGTCGCAGCGCCGGGCAAAATCCGTAGTTGATTACCTTGTATCCAAAGGCATCAAACGCTCGCGACTGGTTTACCGCGGATACGGTGAAAGCCGGTTGGTTAACCATTGCAGCAATGGCGTGAACTGCAGCGAAGCGCAACATGCCCAAAACCGCCGGACGGAGTTCAGGGTGTTGCCTCACTAGTGCCATTGGCACAAGTGGTGAACCAATTTAGCAGCTGGAAAATAGGCGAGATTGTTTTTCAGAAACTAAGTTGGTTCACCACTAGCCGAGCATTTCCGATAACAGTCTGTGAAAATGATGTGTGCCCTGCTCGCGGGTCACGGAGTAGCGTCCGTGGCTGTAAAACCGTGAACGCACGCCTTTTTGTACATTGTTAACCACCTCCTCATCTTCCAGTTCCACCTGGCCCAGGTCGTTTCCGGCGCCCTGGTTGAGTTTGCTTTCGTCGTACGTGTATACTTCAAATGATACCCTGCAACTGCCAACGCCAGTCGGTTCTACCAGGTTGAAAGACAAACCCCAGGGGTAAAAATTGAACATCATGTTGGGAAACACCCAGAAATAATACCCGGCAACTTGTTTGCCGTAATCTGGCGAAGAGGAGGGAAGATCAAAACAAGTATCGCCCTTTTTGCCAATTCCAAGTTGCAGGTTGGAATACCTGAATAATTCAGTGGTATAACTGCCGTAATCCAGCACCGCACTCAAACCTCCATGTACGAATGGAATGTGAAACCCTTCGAGGTAGTTTTCACAATACAAAGCCCAATTGGCATCTACGTTCCAAACACTCGACAAATCTGGGCGGTGTTTAATCCGATCCATGGGAAGCCAGGAAACGCGCGCCATCATTTCGCCAAAAACCTGTTCCGCCGGTAATTGTGGGTGCAGGGAGGTAAACAGCAGTTTGCCCCATTGGAACAAAGAAAGCTGCTTCAAGTGATCGTGTTCCGAAGGAAACCCTTCTACCTCTTTGAACTCGGGCATAAACTGAAAACGACCTGCAAGGTCGAACACCCGGCCGTGGTATTTGCACCTTAGCTGGCTGGACTGACAAGGGCTATAAGCCACTAAATTGCCTCTATGGGTGCATACATTCGACAAACAATGCAAGTTCGATTCTTTGTCTTTCGTCAGTAACAAAGGTTCATTCAAGTGGCCATCCAGCAAGGTAAAAGGATGGATACTGCCCACCTCTGCGATGAGGTCGGAATCGCCGATG
>JAEUUR010000402.1 GCA_016787465.1 Saprospiraceae bacterium
GAAGCGCGCAGTCGGGGAAAAATACTCCTGGAGTTGGCGAATGATTTGCAGGTAAACTTTGTCGGCCTCATACCCGTCCGTGAGTTCGATATCGGCGCACAATTCAACCGACCTTGGGCACAGCAGGATAATTTTTACAAAGTCTTCGCCCAGATTCCGATGACGACTCAGGCAGTCCTGCACTTCGTTGATCAGTTTTTTTACAAATTCATTTGTCTGAATGTCTGTCGAGCAATTGCCGTTAGGGTCGATGATTAATTGCTCTGGGTTGGAAATTTCGAGGTAAACGTTGTACAAACCATTCAAATGCAGAGGGAATGTACCTTTGATACAATTCAAGCGGCAATTATCCTCATCGAAATACAAGGTTGGTTCCGATGTTTCCACCGGTTCCAGCCAGGCATTGCGCACGCCTTCTACTTCCATCAGCAACTTGCGGTAATCGGTGATCGTCACGGGGTTGCATGTGAGAATTTCGGCTGGCGTAAGAAAGTTATCGTCTTGCTCTCCGGGTTTGGGCAGTTCTTTTGGCGCAAAGAGATCCTCCAGCGGAAGTTGCGTTCGGTAGCCCAGGTCGAGCAGGGCGTAACAAAGCGCTTCCAGCATGGTAATGCCCGGGTCGTGGGTGTTGTGATCCGTCCAGATTTTTCCGGAGAATGTGGCAATATGTTCAAGCCCTTTCCTGCGCAGGAAAGCGAAGTCCAAAAACTCCGGCAAACCGGGGTTTTGCACGATGACCTCGACGTTTTTATTTTTTAGGTTCGACATGGCAGTTTGCAGGTTGTGGGTTGTCTTTAATGCAATCCTTGAAATTCAAATGGTATCCCTTTTCTCCGAGTTTTGGGTCTTTACAGTCTTCATCCAATACCTCCACACAGATTTCGCCGGCGGTTAAAATGGAACGAGCCGTCAGAGGGCGTATTTCCTGAAGGTTTTGCTCCGGTTGCAGAGGTTTGGTTGTGCAGCAATAGCCGGGTTGCTCGTCGGTAAAGAGTTTCAAATCGGAGATAAAATCCACATAATCAAGTCTTTCAACAAACTTGACTACTTCCGAATACCGCACAACCTGGCCGAACGACAGTTTGTCGGAATCACTGGAAATATGCCAAGGTGCGAGGTAATGTTCCAGGTCTTCCTTGAGTTTCGAGCCGTAGTAAGCAACGTTTCGGCCTTTGCGGAGTTTCACCCTGATATTGATCCGGATGGGTTCGTATCTAGGGTTGAGCACTTTAAGCCGCACGAAGGGTGAAATCCGTTTTTTGAGGAAATCGCGAATCTCGTCGAGCAGGCTCACGGGAGCTTTGGGCGCCAAACCATCGCCTGCTTTCAATTTGTTTAAATCCGGGATGACGGCAAGTAGCACGAATCCGGGCGCCAGTTCGAGATCGTAGCGGAAGTCGCGGGCCGACAAGCCCAGGTCGTGGCTGATGCACTTGACTTTGAATATTTCCGGGTATGCTTCCAGTACCAGATTTTCATAATCGAAGGCGTCGATGGCGCGGCCCTTGTGGCGCAGGTGTTCGCTGACGCGTTTGTAAAAATTGGCGCCGACTTCCGGAGCTCTTCCGCCGAAGGATTCGAAGGGTTGTTCCACCTTTTTAACACCGGCTTCCGGTTCCACCATTTTGTTGATCTTCTCCTTTTCGAGCGCTTTATCGAGGCGGGCAAGATCGCTGCCGACGCCGGGTTTGAAGGTTGCGCGCGCGGCCTGCGCGTACACGGCGATGGTTTCGCAGATTGCCCGCACTTTTCCGCCGCGGGTGAGCTCGTCAGCGTCCCGGAATAAAGTTTCTGAAACAGATGCTTTGATCCAGTACAGGTTGTCGGGCATGATGGTGTTGCCCATTCTGGACAAGTCGCGCGGCAGGGCGAATTTGACGATACCTGAAACGGTGAGTCCTTTGGTGTCGTCGGAGATGACCTCGAAGCCGGTGCGGAGCGGTTGCCAGACGTTGTTGCTCAGGTAGTGCCAATTCACTTCGGCGCGGTTGCTTTCGCTATCGGCGGTGGATTCAGCAAGTTGGAACAGGAGATTGAGGCTGCCGCCCGGGCGCAGGTCTTTTAGTCCGATGAACAAAGTGCCTTCATCGCGATACACCGGAAGCAGGGTCGGGTTGAGTTCGATGTTTTCTGCTTTGAAGGTGCCTTCGTATGGGTAGAGGTGCACCAGGTCGATGTCATCTTTCAAGGCACAGGCGCTGTAATCCAGGGCCATGTTTTTGATGATGGGCGTCCAGGGTTCGTTGGGGATGAGGACGGCTTTTTTTAGATAAGGGTCTACTTCTTCACATTTTTCTTTGATGGATGCGGCAAGTGTTTGCACCAAATCCACCAACTTTTTGGTCAGGGTAATTGGAAATGGTGTGTTTATGGTGAGGTAGTGCAAATTCGCATCGAATTGATTTACTAAGTCGCCATATAGCGTTTTTATGGTGTTCGGATTTAAAAGAAACTGATTCTTTATTTGAGGAAAAATGTTGTTAAGGAATGGTTGCTCTGGCGGCGACAGAGCAAATGGAAGGGCCGGTACTACAATGACGCCATCAACATACTTCCATAATTCTGTTGATTGAATGAAGTTTGGTGGTATTGGATTAGCCGGCAAGTTGTTATTAATTTCTGTAATAGCGGTGTTAAGTCTATTTAGGTCGGCTTCCAACTCAGTCATAAGCGGTTGCAAGGCGGTTATATCTGCACCTGAATTTTCTACTTGAACCTTAATACTGTCGGCCCATCCTTCTATCTGGCATACCCATTTAAACAGTTCATCTAATTTAATAATTTTAACTGAACCACTGGTGGATGTTCCAATCACCACCGCTCCCGGCACTACCTCCGGAAACTTCGCGAGCGCTACTAATTGTCTTGAAAGAATAAACGCATAGTCTTTATGGAAAAAGTCCTGGTTTTCAAGGCTCAGGCGCAGGAACCCATCACGGCTGTAGGGGTACAGTCGTTCGAGTTTTTCACAAATGTTTTTGTCGTCTTCCTTGTCGAGCGGGAAGTATTGGTTTTCAACCTTAATGGTTTGTTCGTAAGGGAAGGGTTTGCCATAAGTCGGGGGCAGGCCTTCCGGGCACGCGCATGCACATGATTGGCCTTTGTGTTTGAATAATTCGCGGTTGTAATGTCCCGTAAATTCATTTGGAGCTATGACAAGCGGGTCGTTTCGGCGTTTTAGATGAGGATTTGAAGGCGGAACTGCAGGTAATTCTCTTTTCCAGATTCCTTGCTCCAACACGGAGATGTTTGTTTCAAAATTGCATTCAAAAACATCGCCGTAGGCAGCATAGTAATTATTGAAATCCTTAGGTTTGTCTTTCCAGTTTAAGTGAACGCAAATACTTTTCCATTTCTTTTTTAATATTTCCTGACTGCCGATGTAGAAGTTCGGGCCTATTTTACTTGGTTTAGGTACTTCAGGCTCCTTCTGGCAATCAGGAATTGGATCAATGTCACGTTCGGTATCCGGACAATTTTCTTTAATTTGAATAGAATTGTCTTCTGATAATTGGTTGTTCAACACCCCTGACCCCTGCACATTGGGCCGCACGCCGAAGGGGTAAATCGGCGCGTTGATATCCTGCACATTTTCATCGTTTTGCACGATGATGTTTTTTTTGATACCGCATACCGTGACGTCAATTTTGGTATCCTGAATTTCAATGTCGCGGAAAATTTCATACAAAGACATCAGCGCTGGCGGCTCCACGGCAGGCCGGTTTAGGCAGCAATCTTCTTCGTGGGTAATATTTGGGGTAAACCTTCTTTTTTTGAATTTCAGGTCGGGGCAACCTGTCCAGCACAGTTCATCCCAATCCGGGCATTCGCCGGGTTGGATATCTTCCACCGTTGTGGTTCCGGGGCCGTAATATTTCACTTTCAGATCGCCGTTGAGTTCGAGTTTGGCGGCCGGGTAAGGTTTGTCGAGTTTAAAATCTTCCTTGAGCGCTTCGGTGTTGAAAAAAGTGATCGGTGGCTCGGTTTCATCGAGCGTGATGGTGAAGATGAATTTTTGGGTATCCGACTTGATTTCAAATTCGGTTTTCACCCGCTTGGGTACATACCAGCCTTCTTCCGTGCTGAGTGAAATGTTGAACAACGACTCGCTCGCACAGTGCAACCGGATAAATTCTTTTTTGCAGGTATCGTCTTTTTCAACAATATGGCCAGGCGCCATAAACGAAAACACATCCAGGAAGATCGGACTATCCAGCCAAAATGGTTTGAAAACAGGCCTTTTTGGGTTTGAGAAAAACAAATCAACCTTCTCAAAAGTGCTTTCATCGCTGAAAGGCAGGCATGGTTTGTTTTCGTCCTTGAAAAACCATTCCGGCAAGTAACAATTCTCCCGGGCTTCCGTGTCGAGCAAAAAGCGCAACAGCAACTTCTCACAACAATCGAACACCGGCTTGCACGAAGGCTCCAATGCGACGTCGAGGCATTCGTCGAGGTCGTATCCGAAAGGGTAGGGGTTTTGTTTGGCTAACAAACCCATCAGATACGCCCTGCCCGCTTCGGAAATGGGCCGTACAATTTTTTGGTAAAGCTCAAAAAGCGGATCGCCCGACGGAAGATTTGCTGGATCGATTTTTTGTACGTTCAAATTGCAGTCGATCCACAGCTTTTGCAAAAAGTTATGAGTGGTTCTGTTTAAAAATGCTTTGATTTCAGGTTCCTTATCAGATTCAAACAACGTATCCACCAAATCGAACAGGTTGTCCAAGTGGAAGAACAGATCGTTTTTCAGGAGGTAATACTTCTGAGTCAGCGCTTTTTCTACCGCTTGCTGGATATCGCAAAGCGCAGGAAATCCCAGGTTGTCTGCGGTTTTGCAATCGATTTCCAGTTTGATTTCCCGTTTTCCTTCCTGCAACAACAACACCGGCGAAGCCATTACGAAACCGATGCGGGCATTGGTCATTTTACCGGGCGTTTGTTTGCCCGGCGCTTTAAGTTTAATCGATTCCGCGCCCATGGTCGGCCAGTTGGGCGTTTGATTTTCCGGAAATTCTGCACCAGCTCCGTCGGCAGAGTTGGCTTTAGAAGCTATATAGACGCCGTTGATGTAGGAATGAAAGGTGAGGTCAGGGTCGGTGCCGGATGCGGGCGGGCAGGTTGAATATTTATTGACGTCGCCATCCTGAAAGTTAAGAAACAGCGTCCGCAGGCTTTCTACTTTTGCTTTATCAAGTACTATTTCATCGTCGAGGAGAAAAATCACATCTTTCCCTGCCAGGTCTTTTCCATCTTTGAACGCCTTGTCTTTGGTTACCAGGTATTGCTCCAGGTGTTTGGCCATTTCAAACACCAGGTGGGCTTGGTCGGCTTTGGCGGCTTTGGCTTTGATGCGCAATGCGCGTTT
>JAEUUR010000403.1 GCA_016787465.1 Saprospiraceae bacterium
TGCCGCCCGGCCATCAAAGCGAATGGTATTTTTACGTTGATACCAGGAGGGTAATTATTTTCTTTGGGTTCAATCTCTTCCCAAAGCTCTGTGAATGCTTCTTGTTCTGAATGCCCGGATTTGAACTCATCCTCTTTAAATCCGTATGCCTGGGCATAATGGTGGTAATAATTGGCATCACGGCCGCCCGGGAACCGGAACGATTGCGGCTGAAGCGAATCCAGCCAATGCCCGGAAATATCCTGGGTAGTGGCATCCGGCCGAATGAAGTAAAAAGTAGAACCGGTATTAAATCCGAACAGTTTTTTTTCGACCGGAAAAGCATCCAATTGAGGCGTCGCTTCCGGGCCGGGAACAAATGGTTTAAGTTCCTTCTTACAGGCCAGCATGACCAGAAACAGACAAAGTACTCCGTATACAGATGCATTTTTCATAGTTCGCCTGATTTTGAAGTGGAATTGGAGGTTAAACGTTTTATTTGCAAGAAATTACTGTCAAGGTGTTCCAAATTGCGCTAGTAGATGATGAACCTTCCGCGCGTGCCGTTGCGCGTGAGCTGTTGATCGAGTCGTTTCCTGAAGTCAGGATCGTAGGCGAAGCCGGCGGCGTTCAGGAAGGTTTTGAACTGCTCAACCGCACCCGGCCGGATCTGGTGCTTCTGGACATCGACATGCCCGATGGCACCGGGTTCGACCTCTTGAGCCGTTGGGACAACCCGCCCTTTAAGGTGATCTTTATCACCGCATTCGATCAATTTGCCATCAAGGCGTTTCAATTTTCTGCGTTCGACTATTTGTTAAAACCGCTCGATCCGCTGATGTTGTTGAATGATGTTCAGAAACTTATCGGCGCAATTTCACAACCATCTCTGATACCCGCCATTCAACTTCAAACGCTATTGGCCAGCATCCAACGAGGCCATGCCGACCGCCTGTTGATTCCACACCAAACCGGGTTTCACGCCGTGCCTCTGGATGAGTTGTTGTTTATTCAATCGGAAGGTAGTTATTCCTACATTTATTCAAAAAACAATTTAAAAATTCTGAGCTCCAGGCCCATTGCCCAGTACGAACAATTACTGCCACCGGAAACGTTTCAACGCGTTCATCAATCCTATTTACTCAACTTGCGCGAAGTACGCAGTTTCGAACAAGGCGATGATATGGAAGCTACCCTGTCAAGCAGCCATAAAGTACCCATTTCCAGAAGAAAAAAGCAGGAGTTCATCGAAGCCATGAAACGGATGTCGCTTGGATAACCTAATCCATCACTTTAGTATAGGAATTTTGAGTTTATACTGTTGTTTGCCGTTTCGTACCACACAGAAATACACGCCGATTCGTTGGCGCTTTGCGTCGAGGGCCAATCCTGGCAGGATGGCACAAAAACGCTTTGGGCGTGTGCATCCAATCCGGACGCAACCATCAACCATAGAACGAGCCTGAAAGTCTGTGTCATCGTTATTATTTTTTCTGAGATGTTCTTATTGCTTGATCAATTTGCCGGTCCATTTCACCAAACCTTCAGATTGGATTTCAAGCCAATACACACCTGGAACCCATGCAGAAAGGTCCAAACTCCACTGGGTGGCGCCGACAGGCAATTGAGCAAGATGTACGTTTTTCCCATCAGCTTGCCATACCCTGAGTGTTCCGGTTGCCTGCAAAGGTCGTGGCAACTGAATTTGCGCCAGGGTGGTGGCCGGGTTAGGCGCGATGGTCAATGGTTCGAACGCCAGTTCATCCGATACGGAACTTGTAGCAATGGGCGTTGTAACATAAGAGGTGATCACAGGCGCATTGTAATCGAAATAAATGGCCGCCCGGTTTTTTATGGTAACCCCCAATGGCAAGTCTGAATTTGGCTGAATTTCAAATTCAACAAATCCATGACTTCCCGGCTCATTGGAAATAGAATCGGGCAGGTTGATGTTTTCAAATACAAATTCAAGTATGCGGGGTTGCTTCAATTGCCAGGTCATCAGGTGGCTGGCTCCGACTACCCGCAAGGTGGACAAATTAAGCTGGGC
>JAEUUR010000405.1 GCA_016787465.1 Saprospiraceae bacterium
ATCGAGCTACTCCTATAAAACTTCTGATCATTTTCTTCTTTTCTGCTCCCCCACACCCCGACCGTTGGGAGGTATCTGCACCTCATTTTGCCTGAATACAGTTTCTCTAATTTAATTCTGTCCACATACTCAATCGAACAATCGAACAATCGAATCAATCATTCCATTCCATATTTGTCCACCAGATAAATCAGCGCTGCCATACACGCTGCGCCGAGTTCAAGTTCGCGTTTGTTGACCTTATCGAAGGTGTCGTCGGCAGTGTGGTGGTAATCAAAATAGCGCTGAGAATCCGGAGCATATCCGCTTAATACAGCTTTAAAGGGGCGCAGCGGACTAATATCAGCCCCGGAGCCGCCTTTGGCAAACACCAGTCCGTAAGGTGTGAACAGAGACTCCATGCTTTTGATTTTTTCGTAAATTTTTTCAAAGGAATGGTGTTCCGACTCGAAAGAAAAACCGCGTGGGGTGAATCCGCCTGCGTCGCTTTCAATGGCAAACAGGTGGGTTTCACGTTTTCTTTTGGCTTCGTCCGCATACGCTTTTCCGCCTCGCAAGCCATTTTCTTCGTTCATAAAAGCGACGCAACGAATGGAATGGCGGGGTTGGTAGCCGATTTGTTGGAGGAGCCGAAGCGCATCAAAACTTTGTACCACGCCAGCGCCGTCGTCGTGCGCGCCGTGGCCCACATCCCAGCTGTCGAGGTGGCCTCCCACCGTGATGTATGTATTCGGGTACTGCGATCCGCGAATCTCTCCGATGACATTGTTCGACGGAGCGTCGGCAAGCATCTGGCAGTTCATTTTGATGGAAACCTGCACTGTTTTTTGCTCCTTGATTGTTTTTGATAATAACTCTGCGGCTTGGGTGCTGATGGCAGCGGCGGGAATGAGTGTAAATGCCGAGTCGTAACGGAGCGATCCGGTGTGTGGAAAATCGTCGAGGCGAAGCGTCATACTTCTAACCAATACGGCTACCGCGCCGTATTTGGCCGCTTTGGAGGCGCCGCTCACCCTTTGATCCACACAGCCACCGTAGGCTTCGAAGGTGCGGATTTTGGTGGGGTCCATCGGACGGTTGTAAAAAACGATTTTGCCCCTGATATTTCTTTCGCCAAGTTGATCAAGCGCCTCCCAACTCTTTACTTCTACTACTTCAGCCTGAATGCCACCGGGCGACGTACCGACTGAGCCACCCAATGCCAGTGCTGCCAGCGGCACAAATTCTTTTTTGGTTTTCCCCAGCATACGCACTTCTTCCGCCTGCCCGCGCACCCAATGCGGCACCATGCAAGGTTGCAACCATACAGAATCCAGAGGAAGCGTATCGAGCACTGATTTTGCCCACAGCACGGCCTTTTCTGCCGCCGGGCTGCCGCTCAAGCGGTGGCCGACATCGAAGCACAAGCGTTCCAGCCAGGGATAACAACGGCCGTTGGTAAGTGCCTGGTCAAATATCTTGTCGACCGTCACAGCATCTTGCTCCATGGCAGGCGTTTGTGCGCTTACGCCACTTAGTGTAAAAATGGAAATAAGGCTTAGGCAGCAAATTCTGACTAGTTTTGGAGTAAAGGCGATTTTGTTCATTTTAAGAGAAATTTAAAATTTTATTTCAAATTCGGATTTTTATAATAAAAAATCAAACTTTTTGGTCAATTTTTTTGTCAAAAATCAGTGTTTTGTTTTTCTATCAATTGTGATGTAATTCCGCTTGTGAATTGAAAAATAAGCTTGTGAAAATATTTTTTAAAATTTTTCACAAGCGTTGTTGTACAAAATACACAAAGTCAAATTACCTTTGTCAACAGAAAATTAGCGTTTACGCTTAAAAATAATTTGGTTTTATTTGGTTAGGGCTGAGGTAGTGCTGTGGTGGCACTGCCTCATTTTTTTTGTGTTTGGGTGTTTTTGTATTTTAGTGTTTTGTTTGGTTTTGGTCTTAGCGCTATTTCCCCAAATTATATATGTGATGCTATTCCGGATAATCTTGCCTTACAGGAGTTTTCAGAAAAGTGTGTCACACATTTCAGTGCGCTCTGCGCCGTACGAAGCCCTCGGTGTATGGCCTTCGAGCGCAGAGTGTTTTATTGATTTCCAACAATATTTCTTTGTAAATCAATATTTTAGCAACAGCTGTTTTTCTGCCAAAACCCTAAGCATGTTTCTCTCATGCCGCCGATTTATTTGAAAATCCTGTCATTACCACAAAAACACTCAAACACCCAAACACAAAAACACAAAAACACAAAAACACAAAAACACAAAAACACATTTCAAACACAAAACACAATAAATCCGCTGAATCCTCAAATCCATTAAATCCGCGATTATTTTTGCGTGCATTATCCAACCACACCAAGTTGTTTCGATTCATGAAAAAAACGCTCCGGATTTTTCCGCTTTTAGCACTGTTTCTTTTTCCCCTTTTTGTTGGCGCTCAAAATAAAATCAGCATGGCCGATGCCATTCTGAAAGGCCGTACTGCCTTAGCGCCGGCCAATTTACGGCAATTACAATGGATACCGGGTACGACACAATATACGCATGTAGTGAATAACAGCCTTGTGCGTACGAATGCAGCAGATTTAAAGATTGATACGTTGAACCTTTTGCCGGCTTTGAATGAAAAATTAACTGCATTAGGGGTTGCGCCATTAGAACGAATTCCCAATGTGAACTGGATCGACGGAGAAAAGTATTGGTTTCAAACCGGCAAAGAAATATTTACTGCCAACATTTCGGGAGAAATTACACGCCAAAATTGGTTTCCGGAAAGCGCCGACCACCTGGATGTCCATGACAAAACATACAAAGTTGCCTACACCCTCAACAACGGCCTTTGGGTAAATATTGGAGGCAAGGAATTGGGCGTAGCCCAAAGCGAAGGCGAAGGTATTGTGTACGGAACTTCCGTTCACCGCGACGAATTTGGCATCAACAAAGGCACCTACTGGAGCAACAGCGGCCGTTACCTGGCTTTTTATCGGTTGGATGAAAGTATGGTGACCAAATACCCCATTTATGTACTCGATTCTATGCCTGCGCAAGCGCGTGAGATCAGGTATCCTTTTGCAGGCGCTAAAAGTCACCACGTAACCCTTGGCATTTACGACACTCAAACCGGACAAAAACTGTACGTAAAAACCCTGCCTGCCGGTGGCGACCCTGAACAATATCTGACCAACATTGCCTGGACGCCCGACGACAAATATGTGTTGATTGCAGTGGTAAACCGCGCCCAGAATCAAATGAAACTCAACCAGTACGAGGTCGCTACAGGTAATTTCGTAAAAACAATCCTGGAGGAAAGTTCCGATAAATGGGTGGAGCCCGAAAAACCAGCGACCTTCCTTCCTTCCTCGAACGACCAGTTCCTGTGGCAAAGCGAACGCGACGGATATAACCATTTATACCTGTACAACCTGGCGGGTAAAATGATACGCCAGGTGAGCAAAGGCGCCATGCCGGTAACGAGCTTCTACGGTTTTGATTCAAAAGGCGAAAACTGCTTTTACCAGGTGGCCGACGAATCTGGAATGAACCGGTTTGTGTTTGCAGCAAACCTTAAAACCGGCGTTATCACGCAGCTAAACGGTGATGAAGGCATTCACAATGGTTTGGTAAGCAGCAACGGCGAATGGGCGCTTGATGTGTTTTCAAGTACGGCCACTCCCCGCTTTGTGTATCTCTCACGCTGGAACGATACGGCCAAACGTGAAATCGTGTACGGCGCTAAAAATCCGCTCGATGGCTACAGCCTTGGCCTTACAAGGTTGCTCACCCTGCCTTCTCCCGGAGGGCCTACGCTCAACGCGCGTATGATTCTGCCGCCCGATTTTGATGCTTCCAAAAAATATCCGGCCATCGTGTACGTCTACAACGGCCCACATGTGCAGATGGTTACCAATACCTGGCTGGGTGGCGGCGAACTCTGGATGCACCACATGGCGCAGGAAGGGTATGTCGTTTTTGCACTCGACGGACGGGGATCGGCCAATCGCGGCTTTGCTTTTGAAAGTGCTATACACCGGCGTGTGGGCGATGCAGAAATGGAAGATCAACTCACCGGCGTGAATTACCTGAAGGCGCAAACATTCATCGACCCGGCTCGTATCGGAGTTTTTGGCTGGAGTTATGGTGGATTTATGACCACCAGCCTGCTTACCCGCCCCGAAGCAAAGGGCGCTTTTCGTTGCGGCGTTGCCGGTGGGCCGGTCATTGATTGGCGGATGTATGAAATTATGTACACCGAGCGGTACATGGATTCGCCGCAGGAAAACCCCGATGGTTACAACAAAAACAGCCTGTTCAATTATATTTCAAACCTCGATGGTCGTTTGCTGATGATCCATGGTACTTCCGACGATGTGGTGCTTTGGCAACATTCGCTTCGCTACATCCGTGAGTGCGTCCGACAAGGCAAACAAATTGACTATTTTGCTTATCCCGAACATCTGCACAATGTGCTGGGCAAAGACAGGGTGCATCTTTTCGAAAAAATCGAACGGTTTTTTAAAGACAACCTCTGAATACAGTTTGAGCGTTTGAGTTTGAACCGAATCTTGTAACAACTGTTTGTTGGAAAACAACCGAATGATGTTATTGCTAAAAAATAAATTACGGTTAGCCGTCTTATGCTGCGCGTTGATACCTGCTTTTGGCGCTGCACAACAACTGGCGGCAGATGTGCCGAAACTCAATTCCACTCAACCCATGACGGTAGAAATCTGGTCGGACGTGGCATGTCCGTTTTGTTATATTGCCAAACGAAAATTTGAAGCAGCCCTGGAACAATTCTCAGCTAAAGACAGTGTTCAGGTTATCTGGCGAAGTTTTCAGTTGAATTCCGACTTAAAAACGGATACATCGATCACTGCCGCGCAATCGCTTGGCGAACACAAAGGCTGGTCGCCTGCGCAAGTAGAAGACGCGATGCGGCGAACTGCAAACATGGCCGCTTCAGTTGGCCTGAAGTATCATTTCGACCGAGTCGTGGTAGCCAACACCTTTGATGCGCATCGGTTCGCGCACCTCGCTGCCGACCAGGGCAAACAAATCGAAGCCGAAGAACGGCTGTTTGCCGCCTACTTCACAGAAGGGAAAAACATTGCCAACCATCAGGTGCTGGCCGAGATCGGAGCCTCCATGGGGATGGATGCTGCGGCTATAAAAGCAGCGCTTGCTACCGATGCAAAAGCGGATGCTGTGCTGGAGGATATTTCTGTGGCGCAGTATTTTCGGATTCAATCCGTACCCTGTTTTGTATTCAACAGGAAGTTTTTGGTGTCGGGCGCGCGCGACACCGATATATTTTTCAAGGCTTTGGAAAAAATGAAAGCCGACCTTCACGTTGAAGGTCATTAGTTGGTTTGAACATCGAATATCGAATATCGAACTGAAAAGAGGAATTGAATTATTGTACCTTCAATCTTCCTTCGACATTCGATATTCGACATTCGGTGTTCTATATTCCCTTGTTCTTACGGCCTGTTGAGCCACCAACCGAGCCAGGCGCCTACCAGTCCCCAGGATACAAGGGCGTCTACCAGGTGGCCGAGCGAATCGTTTTCAAACCAAATGCTGTTGAGGTAAGGAATGGTTAAATAGCTGATCACTCCCACTGCTACAGAAGCCTGAATGGTACGCATCATGTTCAGGTTTTGCATCTGCATCAGCAACCAGATCAACAAAAAAGCAGCCACTGCATCTACGGCAAATCCGCGGAACATATTCATGCCCATGTTCACCTCGAATGCTTTGTGGTAAGAAACTTGCGCCCAAGGCTTGCCCATGCTGGATTCCATTGTTTTTTTTGCCTCTTCCTCACTGGCGCCTGGCGCGGGCATTGGAAGGAAATAATTGCCTTCTCCGGGCAGGTTTTGGCCTAGCACTTCCAGAATTTTATCCTGATTGGCTGTATAACCATACTCAGATTTGTGGGTGGGTAACATCGTCCATGACAAGAACTGCCAAATGAACAGGATGAGGGCTGCAACAGCCGTTCCGATGAGTTGTTTTTTCATTTTTAAACGTTTTGAGTTGAATAATGCACGAAGGTAAAAAAAACGTTCTAATCTTATACAATTTGTTTGTATTTTTTCTTGTTTGTTAAGACACACTATTGTTTGAATAAATACCGTTTTCTTTGTGAATCCAACCATTCACACAAAATGCTGCTTATGCGCCAAGTTCTTACTTCGCTATTCTTCTTTATCGTTGTTGTTTCTATTCAGGCCCAGAATCCGGTGACGATTCTGATGTGCGCTGCCGGACAAGCTTCTTCAACTACGGCCCCAAATGGTACGGTATATGATTCCGGTGGACCACAAAACTATTACCAGAACAACGAATACTGCACCTTGCTGATCGAGCCGAATTGCGCCGTCAACCTGAAACTGATCGTCACTGAATTTTCAGTAGAATTTTGTTGCGATCCTTTGATGGTGTACGATGGAGAGAGCGAAAATGCGCCATTTTTAGGCGATGTGCGTTTTGCCTCAATTCCCGCTACGTACACATCCACCTCCGGTAAGTTATTTTTGCGTTGGTCGAGCGACGGGTCGGCAACTGGACCTGGTTTCAGGGCTGTTTGGCAAAGCACTGCCGTTGCTCTGCAAGCACCGGAGGCGAGTTTCGTTGTAAGCGCGGCATCACCGGCTTTTAATGAAACCGTTCATTTTGAAGGTTCTGCCACGAATTATCCCGAACAATGGTTTTGGGATTTTGGCGACGGTGAAACATCAACAGTTCAAAACCCGAACCACACCTATACGCAATCCGGCGCCTACACCGCCCGGTTGATCGTAACCAACTGCCATCAACTTAAAGACACCGTCACACAAGATATTACGGTGCAGGAGCCTCCTGCTCCAGCAATTACACCGGCTTCGCTGGCAGTTGAAGCATTATGCGGAGAAACAACACACACCTCCTTTACGGTGCGCAACGATGGCGCAGGCGATCTGATCTTTTCGCTTCGGCCGGAGGCTGAAATGGGACGTCGAAAGGTATTGGTGTATCAATTTTATGCCAATTCGGCTTCTTTGCAAGGGGTTTATGATGCCTTGGCAAACTACCCGACGATGTTTGAAGTTTACGGCACCAATGCCTCCGATTCAGCCGCTTTGGCACAAGCCCTGACGGGTATGGATTTGCTGGTAGTGCCGGAAATTCCCAACTGGATTGATCCCTGGACATTAATGGCTCAAGCGCCGGCGGTTCGGCATTTTGTAGAAAATGGAGGCGGTTTGGTGGTTTGCGGCTCTTATTATTACAACCATTTCATTTCCGCGACCGGCCTTATTCAAGCGCAGGGAAATAGTTTTGTTACCACTGATGTATCCTACAACGGATTGTTGTTTGAAACGCCGCATCCGATCACACAGGATATGCCGTTTCTTTTTTATGGCCCATATTTATCAGGCGCCCTGGCTTTTTCAGATCCGGCATATTCCAGTTTGTGTACGTTTAACAGCCAGTCGGTAGTTGGTCATAAATCCTATGGCGATGGCCGAGTCGTTTACCTTGGGTTTAATTATCAAAGTCCTGATCAGGATTTAACCAGGTTAATGCGCAATGCGCTCCGCTGGGCTAATTTGTCGGACGCCCTGATCGTTTCTCCGCAAAGCGGGCGTGTAGCCCCCGGCGATTCAATCAATGTCGAAGTGACCGTCAATACCGCTGGCGTTACGGCCGGAGTGTATGCCGGAAAGATTAATTGTTCAGTGAATAACGGCGCCAGCCCCGATCTGGTTGTCCCGGTTTCGATTACGGTAAATGGCCAGGCGATTGTTACGCCGGAATCGGATTCCATCGGCTTTCCTGATCTGATGCAGTTGCGTGAAACCGCTACAACCTTTGTAATTGAAAATTCAGGTTGCGATACCTTGTATTTAACCGATATTTCAACTACAAACACCGTTTTTTCCACCAATAAAACGGCGCTCACCATTGATCCGTTTGGCTCGGATACCATCGAGCTTACATTCGCTCCGATCGACACTGGGCATTACCAGGAAACTTTGGTGCTTACGTCGCCCGAGGGAGCAACAACCATCGCGCTCACCGGCACGGCATTTGGCGCACCGGAAACGCATTTCAACCCACTTTCACTTTCTGCCACCCTCTCCTGCGGCGATTCCACAGAACTCACGATTCAGGTTGCAAACACGGGAATTGGCGCCTTGAACCTCATACAGAAATTCAACGGCGACAGTACAGGCGGCACACGGGTGTTGATCATGAGCGATTTGGCCTATTATTACCACATTCCTATCCAAATTGAATCCTGGTTGCGCGCGGCGCAGCCAAATGTACAAGTGCAACAATATTATCCCAATGGTAATTTTGCTGACCTGCCGAATTTGCTGGCACTCAGCGATATTGTCATTTTGCCGGCAATTGGCAATGGGCAATACAGTTGGTATCTTGAACTTGCACCCATGTTAAAGGAGTTCGCAATTTCGGGTGGATTTGTGTTGGCTACAGGCACCCAGTACCATAATTTACTCGATGCACTTGATTTGGTGGACATCAATCCGAATACATACTACGGATATGGTCAACGCATACAGGTGCTTCAGGATCACCCGCTGGTTGAAATGATTGATCAAACTCAGCTCATTTATGACGATTGCTGGGGGCACGCTTTTTCCAGTCCTGATTTTGTCAAAGTTGCGAAATCCGAATCAATTTCGGAAGAATTTCCGATCGTCGGTTATCAAAAAGTAGGCGGAGGAACCTTTGCCTATATTGGATATGAATGTGATTATGGTCAGGACATTGTAGTGAAACTTGTACAGAACGCCTTTATTTGGGGCGGTCGCCCGAATTGGGTAAAGGCTATTCCTGACGAGCTGGAAGTCGCACCCGGCGATACGGCTGAAGTTTTAGTAAAATTGAACGCTGCCGGCTATCCCGCAGGCACTTACACCTACAACCTGGTGTGGACCAGCAATGATCCGGTGGACTCGGAAAATTTGGTTCCGATAACGCTGACCATTGAAGGCGATCCTCAATTGGAAGTGGCTGTGAATAACCTGAACTTTGGGGTAAATCAACAGTTTTCGAAAAAGGTTTTAAAAGTTCCATTTAAAAATGCCGGCTGCGATACGTTACTGATACAAAGTTATAATTCCACGCAGCCGGCATTTAGTGAAGCTGCGACCAATCCGACCGTGATCGGGCCGTTTGAAACCGTCATGTTATCATTCCAGTTTAATCCGCAAACAGTCGGTGCGTTGACTGGCAGTATTGAAATTCAAACCAATGGCGGCGTACACACGATCAGTATGAGCGGCCTTTCCATCGGAGCTCCGGTTGTTACGGCAACCCCAGCCAATATTGATTTGACCTTAAGTTGCAACGATACCCTTCAACAATCGGTGCTTTTATCGAACCTGGGTCTGGGCGCACTCAATTATCAATTTGGCAGCTCAAACCCTCAAGGCAAAGTTGCCGTATTTAGCCTGGGCGCTTATCAATGGAGGTTGAATAACATCCTCACCCAAATGAATTTATATTTCCCCAATCTCGAATATACCACCCTTGGATCGCTTGCTCCTCAAGACTTCACGGATTCGCTGAATTCGGCCGATATTTTGCTTGTTCCCTCTCTGGAGGTTAGCGGCCATGATTTTTATGACGATTACCGCCCGATTATTCAAAACTTTATTCAGAATGGCGGTATTGTTTGGGTCATAGGCGTTTATTACCACCAACCACTAACGCAGTTGGGGCTTTTCAGCACCCTTGATCTGTATTCACACAGCTATCAACAAGTGACGAACACTTTGCCTGGGCATCCGGTCATGTCAGGGTTTGATCAAAACTTCACCATTAATGATAACTTTGTTACCGCCGATTTCATATCTGCCGACAAAGTGGTCAAGTTGCTTAAAACATCGAACGATAACCATACTTACCTGGGCTTAAGAAATGTTGGAAAGGGCAGCATCCTGTTTTGGGGAAATAACTTTGAAAATGCACCGCAGGGACAATTGATTACTTTGTTTGAAAATATGGGCGCATGGACTGAAACCCCCTTGCCGCCGGGTGTGCTGCTGAATCCGGTTAATGGAATGATTGCAACCAATGACGAACAAAATTTGAGCTTTTCAACCAACGGCGTTGGTGTGCCGGCAGGCACGTATGCTGGGTTTATCCGCATACGGAGCAACGACCCGGTTCATCCGTCGCTGCAAATTCCCATTTCCGTTACCGTAACACCACAACCCTGTATCACTTTCAGCGTTGAAAGAGAAAACTGCTCGAAAACGGTTGTTTTTACAGATGAAACGGTGAATACACTTTCTTCCTGGTATTGGCAGTTTGGCGATGGAGGCGAATCATTTCAGCAGAATCCGGCTCACAGCTATACATCGGGCGGCACGTACAGTGTATCGTTGATTGGTTGTAATAATTTTGGATGCGATACAGCGCTGCAACAAGTTGTTGTGCCCAACATACAAGGGCCGGCGCCTATCAATTGTTTGCCGCAAACGCTTTCATATTGTTGCCAAACGGGTATCGCAGAGGTACATCTTGCCTCACTCAACCACCTCAGCCCGGATGCTTCGGAAGGTTACCAGGATTATTCTTGTAACAAAGGGACATTACTGGCAGCAGGCGAACAATACCCAATTTCAATAATTACTGGATCTGCCTACAACGAAAATGTACGGGTTTGGATCGATTTTAACAACAACAGTGTCTTTAACGGCAACGAATTGGTGTTTACAGGGTACAATTACATCAACCACCAAGGGTTCATCACGATTCCAATCAGTGCGGTTAAAAATGTGCGGTTGCGCATGCGTATTTCTTCCGATGCCAACAGTGTGCCGGTCGCCTGTGGCGATGTGTCGAATGGCCAGGTGGAAGATTATTATGTGGAGATTCGTACCTCCGTCGCTACGAATGAGCCGGATGAAACACTTGGAGTTACGCTGTTCCCCAATCCGGGTTCCGGCCAGGTGTGGATGAGAATACAGGCTCCTTCAGAGGAAACATGCCAGGTGCAGGTCAGCGATGCTTCCGGTAAAACGGTTTGGACAGGTGTGGTGCAGGCTTCAGAAACTGCGTTGCCTTTGCCTAAACTGTCAGCAGGAACCTATTTCGTGAAGGTTCAATCCAGTGATTTAGTGAAAGTTGAACGGCTGATAGTGATAAATTAGCATATTGGGTACCAGGCCAATTTAAAATGGGAAAATGTAAAATGTAAAATGTAAATGGGAAAATGTAAAATGTAAAAAGGGCCAACTGGAACTTGCCTTTTTACATTTTCCCATTTAAATTTTACATTTTCCCATTTAAATTTAAAAAGATACCCAATGTGCGGATAGTCAGTTGTAACAACAAGGGCGCCTTACTCTACCACCAATTGCTTTAATACCGCGCCATCCGTTGTTAATACCCGGAGGGTATACACACCGGGCGATAAGTCCTGAACATTCAGACTGATTGAGTTTTCGCCATTCACCTGCAAGAACGTGACATTTCGGCCGAGGCCGTCAAACACTTCAACAGCTTCGGTATTCAGATCGCCAAAGAACAAGGTGGCCCATTGTGTGGAAGGATTGGGAGTAACGGTGATGCGCTGTGCAAGCACATCCTGTGTGTTTGTCAGCCCGATCATTTTGATCCAAATCGTATCCAGGGTTGCAGGAGTTCCAATTTGTTTCAATTGACCTTGATTGTCGTTGGCACGAATACCCCTGATCGGCACCGTAAATGGAATTGTACGGTTTGAGGAGCGATCTGCCACGTCGATAATAATGATAAAATCTGCCCGGAAGGTCACATCTGCGATCACGCCATATCCTGCGGCATTCAGGCCGTTTTTGCGGGTTACTGCGATATCGAGCTGGCGGCGAGCGTGGGTGTCATGGTCAAGCCACAGCATGTGGTTAGGTGACCCGAAGTAATCTGTTTTATATTCTGCAAGCGGGTTGTGGCTTACGAAATCAGGGTATAACATGCTAAACGCCAATCCGTAAAGCCCTAATGCAGGCTGAGCTGCGCTGCCCAATACCACCTTTCCTTTTATTTCAACAGGGGCAGGAACAGAAGCGTTTACAACGAGTGTGTCCTGCTGAAAAACCACGCGCAAAGGTGGCGCATTGGAAGGAGCTACTACCGGCGTGGTATCGAGCGGTACATAATGCAACCCAATGACGTCGGCATCGTATTCATTTACCTGTCCGTTGCCATTGCAATCGAGGTGTTTGTAGTTCAATGCACCGGCAACCGACTCTGTCCAATTTGGAGCAAATTGCATGGTCCATTCGGTAGTGGCATCCGGCCGGGGTGAACCGTTGCTGTTATGCCCAATACCGAGTGGTAAAAGGTCGTAAGCATTGGCTTTGCCGTCTTTATTGGCATCGCCCGGGCGCACATAGTCGGTTCCGGCAGGAAGGTCAGCAACTGTCATGTGCAAGGCATCGGTAACGAGCAATTGCACTACAGAAGATACACAACCGCCGGTTTTCCAGTTGGTCAGGTTTGTCCGGTAAATGCCACCGGCAGGGTAGGGGTGGTAGATGGTGTCCCAGGAAGTGCCTTCCCAGAAACCATTGCCATCGCCAAAATCTATTTGAGCATAAGTATAATCGTTGGAAGATTGGTTGATAAATTGAGCAACAAAACCATCGTCCAGTGAGCCTTCAACTATTTCTACTTTCATTTGGGCAGCACAGGCAGCAGATTGAACGCTGCATTCGCCTGCCATCCAACTAAATACGCCAGAGGTAATCGCTTCGCATTCATTCCCGTAAGTCACACCGTTACACCCGCATACTGGCACATACAACGCCGATTGGCTGGGGCAAATGGCTGTAACGTCGCTCATGACCGGGTTTACACATCCTGGTTCTGCTATGATCAACTCGCGGCATTGTGTAGATGCGCATGTTGACAGGCCGTCCGGACTTGAAACATTGTACTGGGCGCAAACCATGTACCGACCGTAGCCTGGAAGCGGAGCGGTGAATGATTCCGTTTGGGCTAATACATTGCTGCTTTTACTGGAATACCAAACTACCGATTGAAGCGGGTAGGCGTTTACACCTTGTGCAGGTATCAGTTTTCCGTGTAATTGAGTGCCTACGGCTGTGACAACCATTTCATAACCGCAACCATTGGCCCCTTCGGCATCTACAACAACAGTTTCGCAATAAGTAGCAACGCTGCCGAATGGATCGCTTACCCGTAAACAGACCTGATAAGCTCCCTGTAATGGAAAGCCGTGGGTTACTTGCTCTCCAACGGCAACTGATCCATCCCCGAATTCCCATTCGCAGGTTTGGCTGGAAGCATCGTAAATGTTGGCGGTAAAGGTGAATTGCAGCGGGTTGTCGGCGTGCATGTAATACCCGTAGTGGGCGATACATGGTAAAGTGTCGGAAACGCAGGTCAGGGAAACCGGTAGTGCGTTTGCAACGGTGCATCCCAATGGCACCGGAGAATAACCCGTTTGAAATGTAATCGTTTGGCCGCCGGTTAATCCTTCACTGCCTGAAAAGGCCTGGAGGATATCTCCGTTATCCAGGTCGATAATTTTCGCACCGCAGCCTGGCGTTACACTTGCCACCCAGCCTACCCGCGAACATTGTGCGTTGGAATTGTTTGTCTGAACGCCCCAAAAAGCGATCAACAAAATAAGGTGGTAAAGTGGCAAATAGCGCATAAAACAATTTAATAACAAAGGTTCGGGAAAAATTCCACAAAAACAAATACAATTTCTTAAACTTGCCGGGGAATAAATTTCAATTTGATTGTCTTAAACATTTGATAATCAAAAAAATGCAATTCCAGGGCGTTTCAATTTTTTGATGAAAAATTGCTTGTTTTTGACAAAAACCTGAACCTTACACTACATTGTACAGCGATAAACTGACCTCTTTGCTCAATTCATTTTCCAGGGTGGAACTTAACCGCTTCCGGAAATACCTGCTTTCGCCCTATCTGAATGACCAGCCGGATACCTTGCGGTTGTTCGATTTATTGGACGAATTGCTTCGAAAAGAGGCGTCGATAGAAACACTTTCCAAAACTGAAACCTGGAAGGTATTGTACCCCAAACGCAGCTACGACGATGCCCATTTACGCCGCTTGAATTCCGACCTGGTTCAGCTTGCCCTGCGATTTAAAGTAGCGGAATCGCGCGCGCTCGATCCACTTTCCGATTTTTTAACCTTGCAAAAATCCCTGGAGGAACCGTCGCTCCAAAAGCACCTTAATGCAGTAGAAAAGCAACTCAAACGGATGTTTGATGAGCAGGAACAACGATCGGCAGAGTCTTATCTGGCCGAATTTCAGATGCACAATCAAATGTTTAACCGGGCGTCAAAAGTGGTGTCAACCGCAGGTTATGTAGACAAACTGGTGCCTGCTGATTTTTACCTGGAATGTTTTTACCTGACCCAAAAACTGAAATTTTACATTTCATGGTTGCAATTCAGCGGCGTACGCACCACTGAAAAAAATGTGCCGCTGATGCCAGGCTTTTGGAGTTATCTGGAAGAGGAACGTTTTCGCGATGTGCCTTTGATTGCCGTATTTAAAAAGGTGGTAGTTTGTTTTTCGAATCAGGAAAAAGAAGCGCTGTTTCAGGATTTTTTGCACGATCTGGAAAAGAATGCGCGTTATCTGACGGATGAATACCTGCGAGAATGCTACCACATGGCCCAGAATTATTGCGCGTTAAAAATTAATCAGGGGCGAACGGAATATTATGTGGTGTATTTCAACCTTCAAAAAAAGCTGACGCAGCTCAATTTGTTGCTGGAAAACGGCGGTTTGTCGGAAGCCGTATTTAAAAACATGATTACCATTGGTTTACGGGTTGGGGAATTCTCCTGGACGGAGCAGTTTATCAATGATTATTACCCCTTTTTACCGGCAGGTATCCGTGAAAATGCACGTACATTTAACCTGGCAAATCTTTATTCCCACCAAAAACAGCACGGTAAAGTGATCGAGCTGTTGAGTAATGTGGAATACAGCGATCTGGTATATGCGCTTGGCGCAAAATTGATTTTACTGCGCACCTATTATGAATTGAATGAACGCCTGGCGCTGGATTCTCTGATGGACAGTTTCAGGATTTATATCCGACGTAACAAGCAAATGTCGAAAAGCCTCAAAAGGGAATATTCCAATTTTTTGAATTTTCTTTCCAAGCTGTCTTCAATCAGGGATTCTAAAGCTGCTTTGGTTCAACTGGTTAGGAAGAATATTCTTGAAAATCAACATGTTATTTCCAAGAAGTGGTTGCTTGAAAAAACGGATGAACTGGCAAAAAAATAAACCGGCTTTTTTTCCCGTCCTGCTCGCCTTGGTGTGCATGGGTTCGGGCGTTGCCGGCCAGCGTATGGCACTCGAAGCGGCAGTTTATCAGGGTTCGGTGTGGCGGCATACGCCCAAACTCCGCACCCAAACCGGCGAGGTAGTCGGCGCGCAGGAACTGGGTGTCCGGGTACAAATGATCGGACGTCGCGATTGGCATGCCTGGCAACGTTATCCTTCACTGGGCGTATCCGCAGCGCATTTCGAGTTGGGTACCGGTAATCATGGCCATGCTTTCGCCGCAATTCCCTGGTTGAACGTTCCTGTTTTCACATCGGGCCGTATGCGGGTCAATTTCCGGGTCGGATCGGGGGCCGCCCGGGTAAGCAACCCCTACAATTGGTGGGACAATCCACAGCAAAATGCCATCGGATCACATTTCAATAATATCACCCAGTTCCGGCTTGGCGCCGAAGCCAGGCTTAACGCACATGCCAATTTGTTGTTGGGAGGCAGTTTTACGCATTTTTCCAACGGAGGGATTGCGTTGCCCAACTTTGGGGTCAACATCCTTTCAGCTTGGGTTGGCGCAACCTGGTCGCCCAAACCCCTCAAAAATGAAATGTATAAACCTGCCGGCGGCAGTCGTAAAAATATTGCACAGCGCTGGGGCGGCCTGTTTCAGACTGGCTACGCTGCCGTCCAAATTGCCACGTTCGACGGGCCTAAGTACCCTGTTAAAGCCGCCGGAGTGTCGCTTTTTTATCATTTTAACCGCCTGCATCGCGCCTCGGCAGGCATTGATTATGAAATGAATGTGGGCGTCAGGGAATGGGGTTTACACAGCGCATTATTTGCCGATGAAGCTGCTGCAAGGCGCGGCGCCACCAGATTGGCCTGGTTTGTCGGCGAGGAGTTTTTGTTCGGCGACATTGGTATTCAATTGCAGGCCGGGCGATATTTCAGGGGTAAATTCAATGCTTTTACCGCAAAACAATTATACAGCAAACTGACGATGCGCTATTATCTGCCGGCTGTGTTTGCTCCAGGTTTTCGCTTGTTTGCAGGTATCACCTTGAAAGCGCACGCATTTACCGCAGAATATATGGCCTTAAATGCCGGCTTTGCCTTTGCTCCCTGATGCTTACAGGGTGCTTGTACGAAAAATGCGCTGTATCTTTGCCCCCCGAATTTTATAAATTGTTATGTCGACTCCGCGCACCGTTGCTTTTCACACTTTGGGTTGCAAACTCAATTATTCAGAGACGTCCGCCCTGGCGCATCTCTTTGAAAGCAATGGTTATTTGCCTGTAAAATTTGAAGAAGAAGCCGACATATACGTCTTGAATACTTGTTCTGTAACCGAACAGGCCGACCGCGAATGCCGGAAAATCGTCAGACAGGCTATGCGCCGCAGTCCAGAAGCATTTATCGTAGTGACGGGGTGTTATGCCCAGTTGAAACCCGTTGAAATAGCCGAAATACCGGGTGTCGATCTGGTATTGGGCGCCGGGGAGAAATTCCGGATCATTGAATACATAGACGATCTGAGCAAGGCACAAGGCAAGGGCATGGTGCGTGCCGGCGATGTACGCGATGTGAACACCTTCAATGCGTCGTTCTCTTTTGGCGACCGCACCCGGTCGTTTCTGAAGGTGCAGGATGGCTGCGATTACAAATGTTCTTTTTGCACCATTCCACAGGCGCGCGGCGCCAGCCGCTCCGACAGTGTGGCAAATGTGCTGGAAAATGCCCGAAAAATTGCCCGCATGGGGTCAAAGGAGATTGTGCTTACCGGCGTCAACCTCGGCGATTTCGGCAATGGCACCGAGGTGATCGAGGGCGTCCGGCCGCGCAAAGAAGCGCTTTTTGCGGATCTGGTGGTCGAACTCGATCAAATTGAAGAAGTATCCAGGTTCCGTATCAGCAGCATCGAGCCCAATTTACTTACCGACGAGATCATCGCTTTTGTGGCAGGCAGCAAACGTTTTATGCCGCACTTCCATATCCCCCTGCAATCGGGCAACAACAAACAACTGCGTGAAATGCGCCGCCGCTACCTCCGCGAATTGTATGCAGAAAGAGTTGTTTCCATCAAAAAACACATGCCGGAGGCCTGTATCGGCTGCGATGTAATCGTTGGATTCCCCGGTGAAACGGAGGCTGATTTTTTGGAAACTTACGCCTTCTTGCAAAGCCTGGATGTGTCATACCTGCATGTATTCACCTACTCCGAACGGGCCAATACGCCCGCTGCCGATATGCAGGGCGTGGTAGATGTAGAAGAACGCCGCCGCCGCAATCAGGCGTTGCGCGGTTTGTCAGAAATGAAACGCAGGGCTTTTTATCGCGAACACCTTGGAACTTCGCGACAAGTGTTATTGGAACCCCACCGTGACCCGGCTTTGCTCAATGGGTTCACCGATAATTATATCAAGGTCGAGATACCCGCTTCCGACCTCGCCGTCAACGAACTTTGTTGGGTCAACCTGGAAGCTTTACAACCCGACGGAGAAGCCGTGAAGGCAAAAATGACCGCTGAAATGCTGTCCACTACATGATAAATGTCAAGGTTTGAATTTTTTTTGAAAATTTTTAAGTGTTAATATTTTATTTTTAATTCACAATACGATAATATAAAATATTGAAAATCAATTTTATATAATATATTTTACTAAAATTGTATAAAAATATTTTTCACAATGCCCCAAAAATGTATCTGAAAATAAAATTTCACGGTTTCACCTTTGTAACATGAACGGCGATAATAAAAGTATTGTCGCTTGAGATATGTTCATGGGATTATACAATTTCAGGTGAGAGAGCAAGTCCTTCTGCACAGCTAGGGGGACTTGCTAACCTGAAAATTTGAAATTGGAATTATGTTCATGGGATAATAATTTGTTGTTATACAGGACCGCACCTAACGAGGTGCGGTTTTTTTTTCGCTTTCCCAATAAGCGCTTACCTTTCGCCGAATTAAAGTTGTTGTCCCATGTCTGCAGTTACCGGCGAAATCAAAAAAATCACCACCCACGTTATTCAGGCGATGAAAGACCGCGGCGAAAAAATCGCCATGCTCACCGCTTATGATTTTTCCATGGCTCGTATTCTCGATGAGGCTGGAATTGATATTCTCCTGGTGGGCGATTCTGCATCCAACGTGATGGCCGGTCATGAAACTACCCTGCCCATTACCCTCGATCAAATGATTTATCACGCGCAATCTGTCGTACGGGCTGTAAATCGCGCGATGGTCGTGGTTGATCTCCCGTTTGGTTCTTACCAGTCGAACTCTGAAATTGCACTTTCCAGCGCCATTCGCATCATGAAAGAATCGGGAGCACATGCCGTGAAACTGGAAGGCGGCTCCGAGGTTGAAGATAGCATCCGCAGGATTTTACTGGCAGGGATTCCGGTAATGGGGCATCTTGGTTTAACGCCTCAAAGTATCTACAAATTCGGTACATATACCGTGCGCGCTAAAGAGGAACAAGAAGCCCAAAAACTGCGCGACGACGCCAAACTTCTCGACGAATTGGGCTGTTTCTCCCTGGTACTTGAAAAAATACCCGCAAAGTTGACCAAAGAAGTTTCCGAAAGTATCACGATTCCTACCATCGGCATCGGCGCCGGGCCCCATGCCGACGGACAAGTATTGGTAACCCATGATATGCTGGGTATCACCAAAGACTTCAAACCGCGTTTTCTGCGACGCTACGCAGAATTATTTCAGGTAATGACCGAAGCAACCCAGGGCTATATTGCCGACGTTAAAAGCAAAAGTTTCCCCAACGAAAAGGAACAGTACTAACCTGCTAGCACTGGCACTGGTAGCACCGGCTTTAGCCGGTCCTGTACAGAGGCTTTTAGGCCTCCGAATGAGACCCAAACACCACTTTTCGAAGGCCGGTTATTAGCTTGCAATGTTGGAAAATGTTGGTTGAATTTCAACTGTTTTTTCCTGGGCAAACGGATGGGGACTGGTATTAGGCGTGGGAGATTGTGGGCTGGAAAGCAATCACCCTAAAAAAACGGTTGTAACTTGATCCGGAGGCCTAAAGGCCTCTATACAGGACCGGCTAAAGCCGGTGCTACCTGTGCGGCTGACGCCGGTGCTACGAATAATACCAGCATCCAGCTCACCAGCCAGGTATAAAATTCAAGCCCCAAACCCACTGCCTTTGTCCTTCCGGAGCTGAAATCGGGAAGGCGAAGTAGGGTTCCAGAACTAGGTAATTGAACAAATTTACCCGCAACGATACTCCTGTTGACAGAATAGGTTTGTGTACATAATGTTCCCTTCCGTCGAACGGAGTTGGATCTTCTTCCTGGAAGGATGTTTTGTCGTAAAATGCAATTCCGGCATCAAAAAAGAAATTCAGGTCAGTGATGAGGAAATTGGATTTGATCAGCGACAAGGCGCGTGGGCCGGTAAATGGTATTCGGATTTCAGCGTTGGCAATACCCAGTTTACTTCCGGCAATGCGTTCGATCAGGCCGGTGGTATCGCCGTCGAATACTTGCCTAGTATAACCTCTTACGAAGTAAGAACTACCTGCGTACAACGGGTACACCTGATCCGAATTGCCGCCAAAACGTCCGTAGCCAAGTCCACGTACGGCAAAAGTGATCGGTTTTAGATAAAAATACTTACGCGCATCAACCAACAGCGTGGTGAAGTCGTAATCTCCGAAATATTGCTCCACACCGATACGGTAACGGTGGCCTTGTAAGGGAGCCGTCAGGCCGAAAAATGAATTGTCGCTTACAAAAGCGGCATTGACGTTGGTCAGGTT